>CAZMFH010000155.1:0-381 GCA_964565485.1 uncultured Verrucomicrobiota bacterium
GGCCTCGGTTTCGGCCGTGCCGGTCATGCCGGCCAATTTGGCGTAAAGCCGAAAATAATTCTGGATTGTAATCGTGGCGAGCGTTTGCGTTTCGCGCTCAATCTTGACGCCTTCCTTGGCCTCGACGGCCTGATGCAAGCCATCGCTCCAGCGCCGGCCCGGCAAAATGCGGCCGGTAAACTCATCCACAATCAAGACCTGGTTGTTCTGAACAACATATTCAACATCCTTTTCATAAAGGCAATAAGCGCGGATCAGCTGGTCAACATTATGAATGCGCTCGCTTTTTTCGGCAAACGCAGTTTGAATCTGTTGCTTGCGTTCCAGCCGCGCCGCGCCGGAAAGCGAGGCGAAGCTGGCCGACCTGGCCCGAACCGGGGC
>CAZMFH010000155.1:391-6073 GCA_964565485.1 uncultured Verrucomicrobiota bacterium
GCGTCAAGCTCGTCGGCCAACTGCTGGCCATCGGCGTCGCCGTCTATTTCGGCAATCTGCGCAATCCTATCCGGCAGCACATAAGCTTCCGGGTCGGAAGGATTCATGGCCTGGCACCCCTTCTCGGTCAAGGTGGCGTCATGCCCCTTTTCGTCTATGGTAAAGAAAAGCTCCTCGCGCAACGTGCGCGCCTCATCCTTGCGCATGTCGGTTAAATATGCATTTTCGGCCTGCTCCAGCAATTTGCGCGCCGCATTATCCTCAAGCAAATGCAGAAGCTGCTTGTGCTTGGGCATGCCGTGGCGCAGCTGATAAAGACGCTGACGCGCCTTTTCCGTATTATTATTCTCAATCGCCTGGCGGGCTTCCGTTATCAACTGATTGCACAAATCGCGCTGCTTGCGCACCAGACGCTCGACCAGCGGATTCATGGTCGTAAATTGGTGCGTGGAAACAGGCGCCGGGCCGGAAATAATCAGCGGTGTGCGCGCCTCGTCAATCAAAATGCTGTCAATTTCATCCACAATGGCATAATGATGACCGCGCTGCACAATTTCCGCCTGCGAAAAGGCCATGCCGTTGTCGCGCAAATAATCGAAGCCAAATTCGCTGTTGGTGCCGTAGGTAATGTCGCAGGCATACTGGGCGCGCCGTTCAGCCTGATTCATGCGATTTTGAATGCAGCCGACGGTCAAACCCAGAAACTTGAAAATCGCGCCCATCCACTGCGAATCGCGCTGCGCCAGATAGTCATTGACCGTAACCAGATGCACATTGCCGCCGCCCAGCGCATTGAGATAAAGCGGCATGGTCGCGACAAGCGTTTTCCCTTCGCCGGTGGCCATTTCGGCGATCTTGCCCTGGTGCAGAACAATGCCGCCCATGATCTGCACGTCAAACGGAATCATATCCCAGACAAGCTCATGCCCGCAAACGCTGACCGATGCGCCAACCAGGCGACGGCACGCATTCTTAACGGCGGCGAACGCTTCAACCAGCAGCGCGTCAAGCGTTGCTCCTTTCGCAATACGCACCCTGAATTCCTCGGTCCTGGCGCACAATTGCTCGTCGCTCAACGCCTGATATTCTTTTTCACACAGATTGATTTGCTCAACGATCGGACGCAACTTGCGCCAATCACGCTGGTGCTTGGTGCCGACAAACTTCTGAATAATCCAATTCATTGACCGGCACTCTATCAACTTGCCGGGCATTTGTCAAAAAGAACCCGGCGCACCCGGCGCTTCCGAATTCTTTGCAGCAGAATTGTCTTTTCGCTCTCAAAGATTTTGTTCAGCCAACATCCATCGGCGCGGCGCTCAACTCCATGATCGGCAGAGCGGTTGCCCAATGTTTGAGTTTGATGATATCATAACCAAGCTGGGTGTATTCAATTTCCATTTTTCTGGTTTCGGCGTCGTTTGCTCCGGACGCGGCCAGACGCGCCAGGCGCAGTTCTTTTTCGATTTGTCCGCGCCGTTTGCGCAAGGCAGTCACACGAATCGCAAGAACAAGCGATTTGACCGACTCTTCAACGGTGGCAAAATCGCTTTTAACCTTGACCGGCGCCATGGCAAGTTGCGCGGCAAAACCGGTCAAATCGCGCTGCTCATTATCCCGCGCCGCCAGAACAGCCATGAGATCTTGGCCGGATTCCGCATCCAGGCAGGCGCGAATCGTCTCGCGGCAGGCCGGATCAACCAGCATGTCCAACGGCAGATATTTGCGCACCAAACCAGCCAGTTCAGGATTGCGCACCAGATGTTCCGCCAAAGCAAGCTCGTGGGAAGAACGAACAAGCTCCGGTTTGACCGGATTGGACGCCTTTGGCGTCCGACTGTGCAACTTGCCCAATTCACGCTGCAAAGCCGCCTCGGTTACGGCCAGACGATCGGCCGCATGGCGGATTTGACGCGATTGTTGAACGGCATTGGGTGTGCGCGCAATCGTATTGACCACCGCAGAGGTCAAGCGCACCAATCCGGCCTCGGTCAGCGGCTTTTCACGGGAGGCAAGCACATCAATCTGAAAATCCAGGGCGGCGCGGGCTTCATCTATTAATTTCCTGAAAAGCGCCGGACCATCCGGGCGGCGGATCAGGGAATCAGGATCTTCGCCGGAAGGCAGCGCCGCAATGCGCGCCGCCAGTCCGATTTGCAGAACGACATCCGCCGCGCGCAAGGCGGCATCCTGTCCGGCGCGATCGGCATCAAATATGATAACGACGCCATCCGCATAGCGCTTGAGAATGCGCGCATGCTCTTCGGTAAAAGCCGTGCCTTGTGCGGCAACAGCGGTTGTAAAACCGGCCAGATGGCAGCGAATGACATCAATTTGGCCTTCACAAAGAATGGCTTCGCGCGCATTGACAATGGCGCGGCGCGCGCGGTGCAGGGCATAGAGAATGTTGCCTTTGCGGAAAAGCGCCGTTTCCGGGGTATTGATATATTTGGCAGATTCATTTTCGGCCAGCGCGCGGGCGCTGAATCCGAGCACCCGGCCCTGTTCATCATGGATGGGAAACATGAGGCGATTGCGAAAACGATCATGCCAGTTGTCCGACGGCGCGGACTCCTCTTCGCGCGGACGCGCGTTTAAAACCAGGCCGGCAGCGGCCAGTTGCTCGCGGCGATATTTGCCGCGCGCCCATTGCAAAACGGTGTCCCAGCGGTCCGGAGCGTATCCGATCATAAATTCTTCAGCAGTTTTGGACGTCAAGGCGCGGCTTTTGAGATAGCGCCGCGCATGTTCGGCTTCCGGACGAGTTAAAAGCAGCTTGTGATATAAGCCGGCAACCGCAGTGTTAATTTCATACAAAACCTCCTTGTCAGGCCGACTGCCGTCCCGGCCTTCTTCCCAGTCCAGCTTAATGCCGGCGCGTTTGGCCAGCATTTTGACCGCAGCCATAAAATCAATTTTTTCATAATCCATTACAAAGCGAAACACATCGCCGCCAGCGCCGCAACCAAAGCAGTGAAAAATTTGCCGCTGCGGATTGACCATAAAAGACGGGGTTTTTTCCTTATGAAAAGGACAAAGCGCCTTGAAATTGGCGCCGTTGGGCTGCAAGGCAAAATAACCGCCAATCAGCGTGGCAATGTCATTTTTGAGACGGATTTGTTCTAGAACGGATTGGGAGACCCGCACGGCCATTTTAAGGTTTCTCCGTTTCCGGCGCCTGCGCCGGCTGCTCCTGGAGCGGCAGTTGCAAATGTAATTGCGGAGCATCAAAACGAACGGCGCGCAAGGCGGCAACCACCGGATCGGCATACCGGAAAATTGTCCGGCCGACAACCGATTGCACGCGCAGATACTCGCGCATTGCTTCGTTCGGCCACAAGCCGAGCGCAAAAACCAGCATGATCACAAAGCAAATTCCGCGCAAGATGCCGGCCAATGCGCCGCCCGGCCGATCAATGCCATCATTGAATTTGATGGTTACCAAAAACCGCAGCGCCAGACGCAGCAGCAGAAAAAAAGCGCCAATACACAAAACAATCATGATGAAGGCCAAAGACTCGGCGGCGGCAACAGACATGGCTGTGTGTGTTTTGTGAGTCAGCAATCCGGCAACCGGCAAGTAAAAACGCAACCCGCCGGTCAGCGCAATAGCCGTAGCCAGGCAACGCCCGCATTCGCCGGAAAGCCCGCGGCGCAACCCCAAAAGCAATTCAACCAAAACAACAATCAACGCGATTCCGTCCGCCACATTAAACATTGATCCGAACATAATGCCTCATTGTTGCGTTGTTTCGGCGCGACGCGTCCGAAAAAACTTTTGCCATAATGATGCAGGGCGTCTTTCCTCCGCAACATTTTCAGCGGAGTTCTTCAAGACCTTGATCCGCTCACGCGCCGCAGGCGCACGCTCGTCCTGCTGAAAACGTTGCGCAAACAATTCATAAGCCGCCAAAGCCTGATTGGTCAAATTAAGATTCTGATCATATAATCCGGCAAGCATCCACAAGGCTTCCGGCGGAGCGCCATCGCGCAGCGCGCTTTCCTTCAGCACAACCAGAGCCGCATCAAATTCATTTTGCGCCACAGCCGCGCGCGCCAGAGCCAGCTGCGCTTCCGGCGGAGCATTGCCAAGCTGGAGCGCTTGCTTGAAATGCGCCAGAGCCGCTTCGTTTTCGCCGCGCTGCTCCAGATAGGCGCCCAGCTCATAATGCATGCGCGCATTATCTTCGCAGAGTTGCGCTGCGGCCTGTAAAGCTTTTTGCTGGGCGGCGGGCTTTTGCTCAATCTCCGCTGTCCGTGCGGCTTTCATATAGCTGTTGAAAGCCGCTTCACTACGGCCTTGCCGCGCTAGGGTCCGGGCAACCTGCATCCATTCCTCTGCGCTCGATGATGCGGACGCAACCTGAGGTTCGGCCGTCTCCAGCGGCGGCGCCAAAACCGGCGGCGGCTTTTTATCCGCCGGCACAGCGGCGGGCAACTGCGCAGACACAGTGTCCACTGCAACCTGTTCTGACGCAGGCTTGTCATCCGGAGCTTTACGGTCAAGCAGGGCGATTTTTGCCGTTGCGGCTTGCGCGCGCATGCCTTTGGGCGCCAGACGCACATAATCCTTGAAGAGCGCCAAAGCCTGTTTATCGTTCTTCAACCAGGCATGGTTGATCATTGCCAGGTTGAAAATTGCCGGGGCATAACGCGCATTGTTGGACAAGGCTTCCTGCAGATATGATATGGCGCGCGCGACATTGGCGGTTTTTAACTCCACCAGGGCCAGCGCCGTCAGAACACGCGGCTCATGCGGCGCGCGTTGCCGCGCATCCTCAAACGCCTGCCGCGCATCACCCCAGCGTTCATGGGATAAATGGATATAACCAACAGCCTCCAACGCGCGCGTATCGCGCAGATCCATCTGTGCGGCGCGGTTGAAATTGGCCAAAGCTTCCAGTTCACGTCCCAACTGGATCTGGGCCGCAGCCAGATTATAAACCAGCACAGCCTGTTGCGGATCCGCCCCGGCAGCAGACTCAAACGCAGCCAGCGCATTTTCAAATCGTCCGCTGCGGTAATAGGCAATCCCAAGACTGTTGTAAACCAAAGACTGATCAATTTCCGCCCCGCCGGCGCGCAGACTCTGCTGAAGTCGGCGGATGCTCTGCTGGTAGTTGCCGCGCTTGAGTTCGCGCAATCCTTCGCGCAATGATTTTTGCGCCGTATTGACGCCGCAACCGGCCGCCAGGAGCAGCATGCTCAAACAAAACGCCAAACAACCGGCCAACTTCGGCGGATTGCTGCATGCGCTTATCAACCGATAATTCAACTTCATCATGTACCTCTTGAACAAGCCGGAAAATCCGGATAATTTTTCGGGCAGGCATGCCAGCGCGGAATAAGATTACTCACCACCGCATTGCTTTCAAAAGTCAATTTTCGAAAGCAGAATTTAGCAGACAGTAGCCAGTAGTCAGAATTAAACAAGAAAAGCAAAAAATTTGTAATCAATCTTTTGCGTTTATTCTGAATACTGACTCCTGCATTCTGAGTTCTTTTAAAACGTGAGTTTTGAAATTGGCTCATCTACTCCATGCCTTCGTGTCCCCGTGGTGAATTCTTATCTTTTCACTCAGAAAATATTTGCCAATAAAATCCTTCTTCAGGTAGCCGCCGCCGTGAGGCGGTGGCGCCTTTTCCGAAAGATCCACGCCGGAACCTGCGCAGCTACTTGAA
>CAZMFH010000156.1:0-3593 GCA_964565485.1 uncultured Verrucomicrobiota bacterium
GGATGCTTAAAGTGGAAGACGTGCAAGGCATAGCGGAATATTGCCGTGTGCAGGGTCATAGTGGTCGGCAGGCGGCGCGGGTGTTTCGGCACTCAAGGAACACGATTGCGAAAGTATTACGGGAAGGATCGTCCGGTTTTGAGCGATCAGAGATACGGCGTCGAGCGCCGCGGGTGGTTCTGACCGAACATCAAAACTATATGGACGATGTGCTTCAAGGCCGGCAGGGCGGCCTGCAATGGGGTAAGCAGAAGCACAATGCTCTGACGATCGTCAATCATCTGTGCGAAAACCTTGATTACAAGGGAAGCGTTTCGCAGGTTAGATGGTCTACGGCAAGTTGCAACGACAACTAGATCGTACCGATGTGGTTGTCGTTGACGAATTGGGATATGTCAGCCTCTGCCGCGAAAGCGCCCAAGCTCTGTTTCACTTTTTTAGCGAACGGCATGAGCGGCGCTCGGTGATCATCACAACCAACTTGGAGTTTGGCAAATGGACGGAGGTCTTCGGCGACGAACGAATGACAGGGGGCGCTACTCGATCGTTTGACCCATAAAGCGCATATTTTCTTGGCTACCGGAGAAAGTTACCGGTTCAGGGAAAGCCAGAAACATAAGCGCGGCGATAAGAGCCGCGCTGTCGGTGTTTAGCCTTTTTCCGGTCCGGTAATGCCCCAATATTTTTGTTGCAATGACTCGCGTTCCAGCGTCATAAACGCAATGGTTTCCGTATAATTAAGTGTGGCGCGGCGCATGGTTTCCGTAAAATCAATGACGCGCAGCGCTGTTTTGCCAAGTTTTTCGGATTCCATGAATTTTTTTACCAGCGCATCAACTTCCGTGTAATGGACAAGCTGATACATGCGCGTAAAATCGCGCACGGGTGTCATTGTTGTGCTTAAACGATGGCCGGAAGGTTTTTTGGCTTGATCGAAAACACGTTCCGCATAGACGCCATGATCGGCAAATTGATTTTCCGGTGTGTCGAGGAAAGCGGTGGTCTGGCCCGGTTTTTCGAGAAGTTTTTGCGAAACGGCCGCAAGCAGATGGGCGGCGATTTCCGCCGTATCCGCGGTAAATGGTCCGACAAAAGGACGCAAGCGTCCTGGTCGGGAAAAACAGTATCCGCGAATCATGCCGCTCTCGTCGCGATACAGAAAACAGGCGTTTTTGCCGTCGGCATAGAGCGCCCGCAGAATGCGCGCGCGTTCCAGAAAAGCGGATGCGTCGTAGCGGATAATTTCATCCAGTTCTTCCGGCGCGATTATGGAAACATGTTGACGGTTCCATGGTTTTTGCGCAAATTCTCCGAGCTGGAAGACGGAGCGCCAGATCCGGTATGAATTGACGTAACCCACCGCGCCATAGACTGTGTTGCCCATCGGGGTGGCATCCAGTCCGTTGATGACCTTGCCGCAGGCAAGGGCATATTTTACACAAGCCTGCATCATGGCGTTGGCGATGCCTTGCCGCCGTGCTTCCGGATGAACGAGGATCATGCCGATCCAGGTGTTGTTGCGGCCGAGCGGCAGGACGGATGATGTCGCCAGCGGGAAGGCATAATTTTTTCCAACCAGCTTGGCCACAAACGAGCCGTGTTTGTCAAGCTTGATCATGCGGCGGATGTCTTTTTCGGTCTGATTCCAGCCCGCGCGCATGGTCAGCAGAAACATGGAATCGCCATGCGACCCGATTTCTTCAAGTTGGAATTGATCGGTGTTGACCACTTTTTCGTCCTGGGGAAGCTCGACACGCATGTTTTCCGGAACGGTTACACGGATTGTTTGGCCGCTGCGGACCAGCATTTCCACATCGCGCTGTGGTGTAAAAGCATCGGCCTTGGGATTGTTCAATCGAAAGCAACCGTAAAGCGTATCGGTATAGCGATCCTCGCCCAGCTTGATTTCCTTGACATCACGGGGGTCGGCTTGTTCGATCAGTTTTTGCATTTTTTTTCTCCAGAATTAAGATTTTTTTGTGATCTTGCCGGTGTTTTTCATCGTAATTGCGCCAGCGGGGCAAACGTCCACGCAGGTTGAACAGGCCAGGCAAAGTTTTTGATCAATTTTGCATTTTTTATCGCGGATTGTTATGGCATTGCAATGGCCGATGGCTTCGCACAATCCGCAGCCTGTGCATTTGGCTTCGTCCGCTTCGGCATAACCCTGGTGGAGGATCAGTTTGTCGGCAGAAGTAATTTCGCTTGCGGCTGTGTCGCGGAAATCAAGGTAGCTTTTATGCTGATGCCGGTCCATAAACTCCTGCATATTTTTAAGCCAGCGCGGCAGAAAATCAAAACCTTTCAGCATGGTTTCCGTGCAGATGCCGATCATGTCCGCGCCGCACATCATCATTTGAATTGCGTCGCGCCATCCGGCTATGCCGCCTGTTCCCATGATTTTTGGAGTTGATCCGACTTTTTTGCGTATTTCATAAACATCGCGCAGAGCCAGCGGCTTGATCCAGGGACCGGAAAAGCAGGCCAAAGTCGGCTGATCCTGCAGACGGTATGGTCCCTGGTTGGGATTTTCAATGTCAAAATCGGCTATTGCCAGGCGGTTGGCGACAGAACAGACACAATCGGCGCCTTTTTCATAACATGCTTTGGCGACTTCGGCAATGCGGCCGCCTTCCGGAGTAACTTTCACGAACAGCGGAATCTGCACGCCTTTTTTGACTGCTTCCACAATCATGCTGACGGCCGTTGCGTTTTGACCCATGCTTGCGCCGGTAAGCTCCGTCCGGGTTGTTTCCGAAAGGGTAACATTAAAGGACATGTTTGGGCAGCACATATTCAGTTCAATGGCATGTGCGCCGGAGGCTTCGGCCTGCTTGGCCATTTCAACCCAGCCGGTCAGTCCGGGTTTGTCGCCGATATAGGTGATATTGGCAAAGAGAATCAGTTGTTTGGTTGCCGCGCGTCCGGCTTTAATCAGGCTTAGACATTCTTTGAATGTCAATCTTTTTTCGGCGGTAAATGCGTGATAGGCTTCTTTCTTAAAATAACGGTAACGCGGCGGCAAGCTGATGTAAGGTTCCGGATCAAAGGCCAGCTTCAAGCTGGCGCCGGCCCAGCCGCATGATTCGGCCAGAACAAGTTGTTCCTGCCATTTGACTGTTGGTCCGGAGGCGACGACAAACGGATTGCGGAAATTGATGTTGCCGATTTTGACTGTCAGGCGCGGGTCATCGCTAATTTGGCTGGGCTTCGGTTGTTTCATGCTTTGTTCCGTGTAGTAATTTTATTAGTTCTTGTTCATTCAAAATTTTTATCCCAAGTTTCTGGGCTTTTGCAAGCTTTGATCCTGGCGCTGTTCCGGCAATTACAGCAAATGTTTTTTTGGATACGCTTGCGCTGATCCGCCCGCCGACAACTTGAATTGCATGTTCGGCTTGCTCGCGCGTAAATTGATCCAAAACACCAGTTAAGACAAACATTTTTCCGGATAAATGTCTATCTTTTTTGTCCGGATCAATAAGGCGTTTGAAATTCAGGCCGGCTTGCCGCAGTTTTTCGACAATGCGGCGGTTATGTTCGTCATGAAAGAAATCGTAAATATTTTGGGCGGCCACCGGGCCAAGATCGTGGAT
>CAZMFH010000156.1:3603-6034 GCA_964565485.1 uncultured Verrucomicrobiota bacterium
GTGGATTTTCTGCAATTGCTCCGGTTCGGCTGTCATTAAATCGTCAAGAGTTTCGTATGACTGTTCTAAGATCTGCGCCATTCTTGCGCCGACCTGCCGGATACCCAGCGCAAAAATCAGCCGCCAAAGCTCGCGTTGCCGGGCGGCGTTGATGCTGTCGAGCATGTTTTGCGCCGATTTGTCGGCCATATGTTCGAGCTTGGTCAGATTTTCCTGGCGCAGTTCGAAAAGGTCGGCCGGATTGGCGGCCAGTTTGTTGGCAACCAGTTGGTCAATGAGCGCCTCGCCGAGATTTTCGATGTTCATGGCGCCGCGCGCGGCAAAGTGCCGTAACCAGCGTTTGACCTGGGCGGGACAATGCAGATTTTCGCAGCGATAGGCTGTTTCCCCGGCGCGTTGCGCAACCTGTTCGCCGCAGACGGGACATTTTTCCGGCATTTGAAAAACAATTTCGTTGCCCTTGCGTTTTTCCGGCAGTGATCCGATGATTTCGGGAATAACATCGCCGGCCTTGCGGATCAGGACATGGTCGCCGATGCGGATATCCTTGCGTGTTATTTCGTCGGCGTTGTGGAGGGTGGCGCGGCTGATGGTGGAGCCGGCCAGCAGCGCCGGCTCAAGCTCGGCCACAGGGGTTAGAGTTCCTGTGCGACCGACCTGCACGGTAATGGATTTTAAAAGCGTTTCCGCCTGTTCGGGTTCGTATTTGAAAGCGACGGCCCAGCGCGGACTTTTGGCTGTTGCGCCCAGGCGATCGTAAAATTGGCGTTCATTGACTTTAATGACGCCGCCGTCAATTTCAAAAGCGAATGTGTGGCGGAGTTTTTTTAGTTCTGCCAGCGCCGTGAGGATGGCTTCCAATGACGGGCAGCGCCAGAAGCGGCCTGATGTCGGCAGTCCCCAAGCCTGTAGTTTGGTTAAAACCTGTTCGTGCGTATCAAAAGCGATGCCGTCCAGTTCGCCGACAGCATAAAAGACGGCTGTGAGGGGCCGGCGGGCAACGATGCGCGGATCGAGCAATTTGAGTGAGCCGGCGGCTGCATTGCGCGGATTGGCAAAAGTTTCCGCGCCGGCCTCTTCGCGCGCATTGTTGATGGCGGCGAATCCGGCGCGGCTCATATAAACTTCGCCGCGCACTTCCAGAACAGACGGGGGCGGTTCCGCAGTTGTTTGCAGGCGGAGCGGAATGGCTTGAATGGCGCGCAGATTGGCGGAGATATCATCGCCGGTCTGGCCGTCGCCGCGCGTGCCGCCGCCGATGAACAGTCCGTTTTGATAACGAACCGTGATGGCCACTCCGTCAATTTTAGGCTCAACAATACAGGAGAAATCCTGATCGTTTAACAGTCCGCGCAGGCGTTTATGAAATTCCGCCAGTTGCGCAGGGTTATAGGTGTTATCCAGACTCATCATTGGCATCTGATGTTTGAATGGCGCGAATTCTTTGAGCGGCGCGCCGCCGACACGTTGCGTCGGCGAGTCCGGTGTGCGATATTGCGGGTGTTTTTGTTCCAGCTCGAACAGTTCCTGATAGAGCCGATCGTATTCGCGGTCGCTTATTTCTGGTTGCGCGGCTTCATAATACAGTTGGTTATGGCGCGTAATGGCGGCACGCAGGATACGTATGCGTTCTTGGACGGCATCGGATTGCATGGCGGCAATTATATCGCAAGCCTGCCAAAAATCCAGAATCATTTTTGCATAGAATGAGCAAACACAGTGTTGCGTCATGCTCAGCGGCTCGCCCGGAGGTCTCGCCCCACCAAAGCCACATTTGGCCATAATGATGGGGCGAAGCGTCCCGGCCGAGCAGTCTTTTTCGAACATGACACAGCTCTGACGCAAACACGATCAATTCATGAAGCACATCCCAAGGCGGCCTATAGCCGCAATTAAATCAGCTTTGGGGCACATGCTGATGCGCCGAAAAAACTAGTTGATTTGAAATCTGGCGCGTGTAATATGCGCATAGAAGCAACGTAATTCTGGTGTTATTGTATATCATGCGGCGAGGACGGCTCAAATGGCAAAACAGACAGCAACGCTCCAACAATATCCACGAAAAGACGGATTGTTGCTGGCGGTGAATGAGTTATTTCCGGTCCAGCGTCCGCCTCTGGACCGGCATTCAATTCAAGCTTGCATTAATCTTGCTTATAAGCGATGCCTTTTGAAAAAAAGCGGAAGTGAGCGCAAGGTTCCATGTACGCCTGAAAAATTGGTTGAAACCTGTCTTGAGCATCTTCGCACAAGAAGAGATCCTATCTTAAGCCCATATTTTGTGAGTTTGTGCGATCCGGCGAGTTTGTTTGAATTGGATGCCGTCAGCCACGAAATGCAACGCCACCGGATGACGATAGGTGTTTTTTATCAATATCTTTTGCTTGAGCTTATGCGGAAAAAATGGCCGGTTTTTGATGGTTCACGGGAA
>CAZMFH010000157.1:0-5945 GCA_964565485.1 uncultured Verrucomicrobiota bacterium
CCTGAACACCGAAACTATCCAGCATATCCCAATCAAAACCAAGTTTCTTGCTGTCGCCGGAAACAACATTAATGATTCTGGCCTCGATAAAAACCTGCGGCTCGCGCTTGTCCAAAACACGAAGCATCGCTTCGACTTTATCCACATACTCCTTGATATCGGTAACGATAATAGCCGTTGTGATGCTCGGATTTTGAATCGTCAAAGACGCCTTGCTTTCCGAGGACTTCAAACTGATCCGGTCCTGTTCGCGGCTCTGGCTGGTTGAAATGGAACCGCGCGGAGAAAGAATATTAAAAAGCCTGATCTGCTCCACCAAGTCAACTGCATTAAGATATTTCGGCGTGAATACTTTGGTAACCATCGGCTTGGTAGCCTCAATTTCCTTGAGTTTTTGAGGATAGACATCAGAAGTTACCACCATTAAAATGCCGGAAGGATCCTCGATCATCGAAAGATTGATCGAACCAAGCGCCAGATTGAGCGCCGACTTCCAATCCACGTTTTTGAGTGTGGCCGTCACAAAAAGGTTCGTAAATGAACCGGCCGAGATTATATTGGCGCCGGAAATTTGGGCAAACATGCTGATCACATCCGGCACCGGCACGGCGTCAAGCGTAATCGAAATCAAATTCGTGCCCGTCCCTCCGCCGGAATCCTCCATGCCGGAAGGCAATTCATAGGCATCCTGGCGCGGCGCAACTGTTACTTCAACAGCTTCATCCGCCGATGCACCGGCAGTCGGAACCGCCTCTGGTTCGGCCCCAAAAACGGCGGCATCCGTTCCGCCTCCGGACGAACCATCATTCTGCCTGGAAGTTGCCCCCGTCTCACTGCCCGCGCTCACATCATCCTGAACCGCCCAAACCGCATGCGCCATCATCACTAAAATGACAAGCAGCCTGGCGGCAATCGAAAATAGTCTCATTTTATTATCCCTTTTGCTTGACCATGGCCGAAGCCGTGCGCCCTTCGGCATCAATAACCGTAATAACATTTTCGCCATAAGCGCCGATCACGGCGGTATAACCGGCAAGATGGCTGGAAGAAGCCGAATAGGATACCGTCCCCAACGCCGGATTGCCGGAAAGCCACGAATACGGCGGGGTGCCGCCGCTGACACTGAATGAAGCATAATGTGAAGTGCCGATCAACTCGACCAAACCCGGCGAAACGGTCATGGTATTGACAACCGGCGTGATACGCGCCACAACATAATGGCCTTCGTCATCCTGCACAATCACATCATTATTGCCTACCCGCACACAGGTATAAATCGCCTGATTGGCGCCCTGCGAACGGATCTGACCGTTGGCCTCATTGGCCAGACGCCAATGATAGCCGCCATAGCCGCCGTTAACGGTAAAAACAACCGTTTGGCCGACAATACTGAGCGCGGCGGCGGCCGGCGTAATCTCCAATTCCGCCGGAATCAACGCATCACGTTCAGTGGACTTATAGGCGTTTTGCTTAAAATAACTGTCGGTGCCGCTGCTGTCTTCATCGGTCTTTTTTTCGCAACCTAAAAGCGCCAAACAAACAAATAACGCCAGCAGGCAATTTCCAAGATAATTTCTCCCTTTCGGCATAGCAAACCTCCCTGCGCAATAATTGAAACCAAAGCTCGTTAGTATTTAAGCTTTCCCAGCCGACACATCAAGCAAAAAACAAATCATTTCGGCTCAATCTGAACCCGTTGCAAATTGATCGCACGCACAACAAAGCGCACGGTTTTCCCTTCTATCCGCACGACCACCTCGTCGCCGGCCTGCACAAGCGCGCCATTAATCATCGCCAAAAAAACCGGGCCGCGTCTAACAACACCGCCAACCCGCAAAGCCGCCAGCGCTTTGGCCTTTAAATCCGGCGAAACCGCCGCATCCAATCGCGCAACAAGCTGCTCGGCCATGCGCTCGGCCATCGGTTTATAACCGATGGGACTGAAAGGATCGCGCAGGTTTGTTTCCAACGCAACCATCTGCCCGCTGCCTTGGGCCGCAACAAGAACGCTTGCGGATTCCGCTCCAGGCGCAGCCGGCTCGCCACCCCGTCCGCAGCACACCAGTCCCAAAACAAACGCCAGCCAAATTTGTTTGTCAACCAAAACACGTATTTTCATTCATTCCTCAATCGGTTCGACCACAGCTGCCGGCGCATTTGTGGCCGTCAAAAATTCCGGCCTTTGCTGCGGATCGCCCCAAATCAGCCAGCCGACAACAAAACTGACGCTGTGTAATTCCGGATTATCATCCTGCGGCGTTATGCTGACAGCAGATATCGAACAAAAAGGATTTTTCTCCTGCAATTTATAAAACCACCGCGCCAAATCATTGAGGCCGGCCTGACCGGAAACACGCACGCGCAAAACTTTTAATCCGCCGCTCCATAAACTTGTGCCAAGCCGGTCATATTCGGCAATGCCGGCGATATCCACATTAAGTCCGGCGGCGCAATTTTTGATTTCTTCCTGAATACCCAACAGATAATTCCCAAGCACCGGCAACGGGAGATGGCGCGCCAAGCCGGCAATCTGGCCGCGGATCTGGCCAAGCGCAAGCCTGATTTCAACGCCGGTGCCGATAACTTTGCGCGCCTCATCAATTTTACCCCGCAATTCACTGATTTTTTCACGGTCAGCATGCAACTGCTCGCGCATCGGCAAGACAACAAATTGCACCAGCACAATCAGCGCCCCACAGACGCCGATTGCGCCCAAAATGCCCATCTGCATGTTTTTAGTCATTGTCATCGCGACATGCGTCTCAACTTCAAGGCTTGATCAAACGCGGTTTAAAGACACATTCCAGATCGAAAACGCGCAAATGCTGTTCGCCCACCGTGTCCGAAGCCGAAAAACGCTGCACAGCCACCTTCTCAACCAACTCATCGAAAGGCGGCTGACCAAGCAAAGCGCGCTCCAAACGCCGCACATCCTCTTCCGGACGGTTCCCGGCAACTTTCCCCTGCAACAACAAGGCCGCAAGCCGCGCGGGCACACGGTTTACATCTTCCATGCGCTCGCTCAAAGTCATCTGGCGCAATTGCATGCTTGGCGGCACAGCCGTCTGCAAGCCGCGCAGCAGCGCATAGGCATCCATCCGTGAAGCGCGCCAGGCCGCGAGCGCATCATGGAGCGCTTTGGCTTCCGCATATTCCCTGGTCAGGTTTTTGACTTTGAGATGCTCCGGCTCAACCTGTTTTTTCTGCTGTTCGACAATCAGCAAATCATGATGCGCCGCCTGCTGGGCAATCCATAACGCGCCAAACAAAATCGCGCCGACCACGGGAATCAAGACGGCAACCACCATGATGATAAAACGGCTTCGGACGGAACTGCCGCTGCGCCGCTCCGAATCCAACATAAAATCAACTTGTAAATTCATGGCATATTTCACGTCCGGTCAGGCATCCGCCGAACGCTCCTCCCGCGCGGCCAGGATCGCGCCGATCGCCGCCGCAAAAACAGCGGGACGCACCGCTATTTTCTTCTGCATCAGGCTGGCCGGCACACGCACGATTTCCAACGGATTCCAAAAACTGACCTCCAACCCCATCGCCGCCTTGATTTCATTAAGCCAGTCGCGCGAAAGCATCGGGTCTTCACAGGCAAACAATCTGGTTAAACGGCAATTCTCACGACGCTCGACAAAATGCCGCGAAATCACCAGTTGCTTGATAAACGGTTCCGCCAATTCCTTGACAAGATGGGATATATCAAATGAACGATCGAGCACAATATCCTGCGCCGTGCGTTGATCAACACCCATGCTTTGTTCGATCCGATCAAGCAAATGCAGATAACCGAAATCAAACTTACGGATCAGCATCAATTCCTTCTTTTTGAAAAAGGCAAAATAAGTTACGCGCGATCCAAAATCAATGGCGCCGACAGCCTCGTCTTCGCAAGTCAGGCCAGGTCCGCGCATAAAGGCGCTCATGGCCGCCAACCCGGATAATTCCACGGAAACCGGCACCGGCAGGCCGGTCGGAAAAACATTGCAAGCGGCATGCGCCTCATCTTCCGGAATAGCCACAGTCAACAAGCGCGTTTCCGAACGATTCTGGCTGATAATCCGATAGCCGAACCGATAATAGCCATCATCAACCCCCATATGATCGCGAATCTGCTCCTCAAGCTGCCCCTCGGCCACACCCGGCAAATTCAGCATCTTGACAACAGCATTCCGACCGGACACACAAACCGCCACATAACGGGCAAGCATAATTTTGGGAAGGGAAAAGACCCGCTCCGCCGCTGCGCCGCCGATCTCAACAACCGGCAACACATCCAAGCCGACAACCACCGCCTCTCCATTACTGAAACGCACGCGCGCGCAGCGGGTGCCATCCGAATCGAAATCAACGGCAACAAGATCCTGCGGCCCTTTGCGTTTCAGACGCATAAACTTGGAAGCCGCCAGAATTTTATCGGTTAACGCCATATTAAGTTACCAGGATGGGAACGAACCAAGCAACATCGCAAAGCTCTAATCCTCGATCGTAATAGCCTCCACCGGACAATTGCCGGCTGCTTCGCGGCAGGCCGGCATATCCGCCTCCGGCACATGCTCCGCAACAACCACGGCAACATCGCCATGCATTGCAAAAACTTTCGGACAGGTATCCGCACACAGTCCGCAGCCCGTGCAAACCTCAGGATTGATTTTTGCTTTCATGTCTGTTTTCTCCCCAAACCAGGCAGCCAAACCAAAAATCAGCCGTCAATGATTTCACTGTAAGGCATTTGCGCATGTTTGACAATAAAAAAACCGGACTTAACGCCGGCGTTTGCGGCCGCCCGCGCGCGGCGCTTGGCGCACGCTTGTTTTTTTTCGCAACGCAACCGGCGCAGCGCCGGCATGTGGCGTGGATGCCGGAACAAAATCAAGCTGGCGCTTCTCAAAATCCACGCGGGCAATCACAACCTCAATGCGACCGGCAACGCCATAGCGATTGACACCGGCATGCAAAACACGGCGTTCGGCATCAAAACGGACAAACTCACGGGAAAGCGCGGAAATATGCACCAGACCCTGCAACTGCAGCTGAGTCAACTCCACAAATAATCCAAAATTCGTAACACGCACGATCACGGCCTCATAAACACGCGGCTTTTTTTGCAACAGCTGTTGTTCAAGAAACCTGTATTTTTTGATATCAAGCAGGTTTTTTTCAGCCGTTTCCGCAACCTGTTCCGTACGCGAACAGGATGCGCCAAGCATTTTTAAATCCGCCGGAGTATAGGGATTTTTTGCGCCGGCAAGCGCGGCGGCGAGAATGCGATGCGCCACGAGATCCGGATAACGGCGGATGGGTGAAGTAAAATGCGCATAATAGCTCTTGGCCAATCCGTAATGTTTAAGCGCTTCCGGCGTATAGACGGCGCGCTTCATGCTTTTCAACACCGCCAGCATGATGTCATAGGCAAAAGGATGCTTGCGTGTGTTTTGCAAAAAATCAGCCATATTACGGCGATGCGCAAGATCGCCCGGATGCAGACCCATTTCCTCCAATTGCGCGCGGAGCTGCTCGATTTTCTCAAGCGCCGGCGGTTCGTGCACGCGATGCAGGAGCGCATAACCGCGCCTGCTCAGCTCGCGATCAACCGCCTCATTGGCGGCAATCATGCATTCTTCAATCATTTGATGCGAGATATCGTTCACATTCCGCCGGATATCGGCAATCATTCCGTCTGCGCCCATGATCACCTCATAGTCGGGCATATCAAGATCAAGCGCATACTGGGCCAAACGCCGCGCGCGCAACCGCTGGGCAAGCCTGTGAACGCGCTTGATAACAGCATGCTGCGCCGGAGCGAGCCCCAGTTCAGGCCACCCGTTTTCATCAGGCGCCTGTAAAACAGCCAGTGCCTGATCGTAATTCAAGCGCAAACGCGAACGGATCAGGCTGCGGCAAAACTCGGCGGACAACAGCGCGCCGCCATC
>CAZMFH010000158.1:0-5939 GCA_964565485.1 uncultured Verrucomicrobiota bacterium
GTCCGCTCAGTTCGTGAGGTTCACGGCATGCCGTGAACCTATTGACGTAGGAATGCTGGGCGGCGGTATGAGGCGGGAGGTCGCAAAGACGCTTGTTGCCGTGGCTGACCTCGAACCGGCACAGGTGCAGGACCTGGGCGATATTGTGCCCAAGCTGCTGGAGATCAAGACGAAGACTAACACGCCGATCCGCTTCCAGATACGGATTGAAATGGGCGATGGCAAGACTCTGCCGACAACAGACGCATCACAGAAGGTGAATATGATTCTGAAAGGCGTCAAAAAAACGTTTCAACTACAATGAATGTTGGAGAGGCGTTAGCGGAAGCTGCATGTCTTCAGGAGCGCCGACAGATCCTTGATCGAGATGTTTTGGATGTTTTCAACAATCAGGTCTGCGCCGCTGAAATCCTGGTGTTCGGTGAATTCGTTGGGAATGACCGCGCAACGTGTGCCGGCCTGTAGCGCCGAATGGCAGGCGGCTGCGCTGTCGGCCAGGATTACACTGCATTTTGGTGAAACATCCATGAGCCTCGCCAGTGTGCGCCATGTTTCGGCTGATGGGGCGGGCGTTTTTTTGGTTTGAACATGTAGTTTGACGCGTTCCTGCAGTTTGTATTTGGCGAGCAATTCCTGCGCCGTGTTGGCCGGCAAAGCCGAAATAACCCCGATTTTAAAGGAGTGCTTTTCGGCTTCCATCAGCAGTTTGTCGAACGCCGGATTAAGCGCGTTGCCGGTCTGCGTGATATTCTGCAGATAGGCGTTCTGGATTTTTTCAGCCAGTTTGGCGGCGTTGCTCAGTTTCTGGTTGAGTCCGGCGAACAGGCGCGTGAGTCCGTCGTTCCCCGGCTGCCGCAGGCAGTAACGTATGAATAATTGCGGAGTCAGGTTTATTTGTTCTTCTTTGAGCGTCCGGCGGCATGCCTCAAACAGTTCGCGTCGGCCGGATATTGCGATGTATTCCAGTTCAAAAAGCAATCCGACGGAAATGTTCTGGGTATTCTTGGCGGCGGTGTCTTGTTTTGACATATTGATGAGCTCCGTTTTTCGCGCTATAGACAAATTTTTGCCCGGTTTTGACGATTAGCTTGTGCGGCGGCGTGTTATTCGGTCGCCGCAAAAACCGTCATAAGATACAAGCGAATGAATTGCTTGTCAATGGGCTAAAATGAGATTGCTTTTCCGGAAGGATTGCATTATAAATTCAAGTCACAAGTCATGGCCATTGGCGGCATTTATATGTCATGATTTCGGAAAAGGGGGGCGCGCTCAAATGAAAAAGTGCGTGTTTTACGGGTTTTATCTTGTAATTGGCGCAATGCTTTTGGTGGCTGGCGGTTGCGGCCAAAGTACGCGTGATCGGGATGCGCTTGATTTCCGGCATCCGGCAATTCGCAGGGCGCGCGCCAAACTTGCCGAAAACAACAAGGCGGCGGCATTGGCCTTGTTTAAAAGGGCCGTTGATGAGAAGCCTGATCTGGCGCAGGCCCATCTTGATCTTGCGCAATTATACGATGAATTTGCGCGTGATTATTTGCGCGCCATTTATCATTATGAGCGTTATTTGGAACTGCGTTCGGATACGGAAAAACGCGGCATGATTGAGGGGTTTGTGCGCAAGGCCAAAATGGCTTATGCGGCTTCCATGGCCGAGCAGTTTGGCGCAGATAAAAAGCTCCAGGCTTTGACAGAAGAAAATGCCGCTTTGCGACAGTCCTTGCGGCAGGTGCGCGCCAATTTGGCGGAACTTTCTTCTGCGGCGCAGGCCGCTCCTAAAGCCGGTGTTCCGTTGGCTGCGGATGGCGGAATGGTTTCTGCCGCCAAACCTGCCGCGGGGGAGGCAGCCTATGTTGTGCAGCCCGGCGATACGTTGTCTTCAATTGCCTCCAAGGTGTATCAGAATCCGCGTTTATGGAAAAAAATTTATGATGCCAATCGCGTTGGATTGGGTGGCAAGGAAACACTGAAGGTTGGCCAGACATTGATTATTCCCAAGTAATTCCGCAATTGAACCCACGGAGGAACGGCATGAGCAACACTGATTTTATTGATGATGATTTGATCCAGCGCCGCGATGCGGTCAAGGAGGTCAAAATGGGTCCGGCCCATCAGGGCGTGGCAGGCAGCGCCATTCCGCGCGGAGAATCTGTGCCGACCGGCGATCTGAACCTCACGCCGCTGGCGCGGCGCAAGGAGGAAATCAACAGTCAGGTGGCCACCAAGCTTGATGAATTGGAGCGTTTGCGCGCCCGCCAGGAGGCTTTGGAACGCGAAAAGGCGTCCCTCGAAAGCATGCGCAGCAATCAGGAGAAATACGAGGCCGGCAAACGTGAAATGATCGAGCATCTCGAAAAGAGCCTTGTTACCCTGGAGCGCGAGGAAATCATTCTCAATCAGCGTCTGGAGCTCTTGACGGAAACCGACAAGCGTTTCAAGGAGTTGCTGGCCGAAATGCGCTCTTTTACGGATGAAAAGTGGCCGACCGACAGTGAAAGTTTGCGCGAAGAGCTTGCCCGGACTCTGGTTATTATTGACAATGCGCGCAAGGAATATAACAAGGCCTTTGCCAGGATTGAGGCTCTGCGCGAAAGCCATAATATCGGCGGGATTGCTCCGCCAGTGCTGCCGAATGAACATGCGTCCGCCGGCGCGCCTTGCGCCGGATTCGCGGATTGGCTCAAGATCGGATTGGCCGTGAGTTTGCCGGTGGTGGTTGTGTTGTTGGCGTTGATTGGCGTGATTGTGTTCAAGTTCTATTAAAAAATGGAAGACGGCGCTATGTTGTTCGGCAAAAAAAAGGAATCGGCGATAGATCGGCGTCTCCGGGAGATTGAGAAGGAGATGACGCGCGTTGGCGGCGAGTTGAAGTCCGTAACACGTCCGAAAGCTGAGCCGGTTGCGCCGAAAATTCCCGCTGCTGCCGGCAACATCGCCGCCAGACCGCCGCTCGGATCGGATAATGGCTTTGTGCCGTCCAAGCCCAAAGAGAGTTTGCCGGAGGGTGATTTGTTTGCGCATGCGTCGCGAACGCTGGGCGGCAAGGATGAGTCCGATTTGTTCGCGCAGTCTGATGATGCCCGGCAAACCGTGCGCGAGCGCTTTGCCAATTATTTCATGGCCGGACATTTTCCGAATTTACGTCCGCCGCGCCAGCAGCGCCGAATTATACGCAACAAAGCCATCATTATGATGATTGTGGTTTTGGCAATTGTCTTCTGGCTGGTCTATTTTTTACAGACACATTAGTCGGTTTGGGGTGGATAACAAAATAACTGAAAGGAACAACTGCATGAAAATTGGGTTAGCCTTGTTGGGTTTGTTGGTTGCATTGACCTGCGCCGAGGCGGCGCCGCTGCGCGTTGCCTTGCTGGATTTTGAAAATCAGGCCGGCCTTTCCGCCGATGCCGCCGTTGTCGGCGGGATAACGCCGAAAGTTTTGACCGATAAAGGCGTTTTGACGCTGGGCGCGCTGCTGGCCAATGATGATTCCTTTGCCCTGATTGACCGGCGCGATTTTATTGCGCAAATGCAGTCTTTAACTTTGACTGATAACGACAAGAAGACGGCCGTCAAGCCTTCTTTTTTACGCGCGGCTCAGGCGATTAATGCGGATGTGGTCTTGCGCGGCAATCTTTTGAGTTATTCGCCGGGCAAGGAGGTTGTCAACCAGGGCGGGTACAAGACGGAATTTCAGACGCTCGCTCTGCGGGTTTCCTTGCAGGCGCTTGACACGCGTGATGGCACAGTGATTGCCATGGCGGAGGGCGCTGCCAACAAGAGTTTTCGGCAATCCGATGTCCGTCAGATTGTGATCGGCGAGGATGAGTTGGCGCAGTTGCTGCAAGCGGCGCTGGCCAAAGCCGTGCCGGCGGTCACGGAGAACTTACAGGCCCGGCTTGAGCAGCAGCAAAGCCGGCCCAAGGTCAAGCTTTCGGTTAAAACCGGCGCGTCCGATCCGGCTATGGTTGAAATTGACGGCATGTTGATCGGCACAACGCCCTTGGTTGATTTTGAAGTTTATGCCGGCGATCATGTGATTACCATCGGCAAGGCCGGACATCAGGATATCAGCAAACAGATTATGCTGACACGCGATACCTCCATTGAGGCGCCGCTTTTCCGCACGAAGTTGAGCGCAGAAGAAATGAAGGATGTGCTCGACAAGGCGCGCGTAAATGTTATTGCCGGCAGCGGGGTGGAGCCGGCTTGGGTTATTATGGATGCCTCCGATGCGCGCTGATGGCGTAATTTGCCGATTTGGGGTTCATGATCTGGGCAACTTTGCATGAGTATCAAGGCCATTCAGACTACCGGAATCGCCGAGCTTTCCCTTGAACAAAAAGTTGGGCAGATGCTGTTTGCGCGGCACCATACGCTTCTTGATGATCCGCGCTATGCGCCGTTGATTGAGCGTGGTCTGATCGGCGGGATTCAGGTGGCGCCGCTTGCCGCCACGCCTTTTTCCGCAGAGCTGCGCGATCAAATTAATGCGCGGATGCTCTTGCCTGTTTTGGTCGGCGCTGATGCCGAGGAGGGCGGCGCGTTGGTTTGCCGGCAGGGAACGCCGATTCCCTGCGCCGGGGCGCTGGGTTCGCTCGGTTGCGCCAAAACCGCGCAAGCCATGGCGCGCATTACCGCGCGCCAGCTTCTGGCAACCGGAATCAACACTGTTTTCGGGCCGGTGTTTGACGTCAATTTGTTTCCTGACGGCGTCATGGCCCTGCGCGCTTATGGCAGCACCATGGAGAATGTGGCGCGCCTGGGAACGGCTGTTTTGCAGGGCTATCTGGACGAGGGACTGGTGGCGACAGCCAAACATTATCCGGGCGGATCTTCTCACAGTATTGAAGATAATCACATTGCTTCCGCAGAACACGGCCTTGAGCTTGAGGCGATTGCCGGCTGGGATATGCTGGCTTATCGGGCCGGAATGCGTATCGGCATGAATGCGGTTATGACCACGCATCATCCGGTGCAGGAGAACGGGCGTTGTCTGCCGGCCACCTTCTCGCGCGCGGCGCTGGACTTGCTGCGCGCGGAAGGTTTTGACGGTATTATTGTCAGCGATTCGCTTGCCATGGCGTCTTTGCGGACCCAGTGGGATAATGCGGAAATTATCAGAATGGCCATGCTGGCCGGCCATGACATGTTGCTGGTGGACTATGCGCAGGATCCGGCGGAGGCGTTTGAAATGATGCTCTCCGTGGCGCGGAGCGGCGCTTTATCCGAAGAGCGTTTGAATGCTGCGGTTGCGCGTATTTTGCGCGCGAAACGCCGTTTGGCCGGATTGGCGCCGGTAACTTTGTCTGCTGCGGATCATGAGCGCAATGCGCAGGCGGTGCGCGCGGCAGCCGCGCGCGCAATTTGTCTCCGCAACGCGGCGCCGTTTGATTTGAGCGCGCCCTGTTTGTTGCTGATCAATCGCGCTTCCGGCCCTGCTGTGCGCAATGAGGTCGTTTTGCAGGGACGGCATGATGGCTTTGAACGACAGTTGCAGGAGATTTTCCCGCGCGCGGAAAGCGTGCCGGTTGCCGAGTGGCCGGTCAGGGAGATAGAGGGGGTTTTACGGCGTGTGGCTTCTGTCGAGCGGGTTGTTATGGTGGCGGAATCGCCGAATCATGCCTATCGCGGCACGGTTGATTATAGCGAGCCGCTGCTGGCGCTGATTCGCGCAATTCGTTGCAAGTTGCATGCTTTTGTGCATTTCGGCAATCCCAATGCCGTGCGCCGCTTGCCGCCTGATTTGAAAAATCTGATGATTGCTTTTTCCGGCGCGACAGCCGAACAAGCTGTTTGCGATGTCTTGCGCGATCCTGCTCTGGCGCGCGGCAGATTTGACTTGCCGGGTTAAACCGGGACGAGAGGGAAGCGGGGAAGGGGTCAGAGAAGCTAAAGAATAACGATTTACGCGCGCTGATGCTGGAACATAAAGCGCGAGT
>CAZMFH010000159.1:0-3214 GCA_964565485.1 uncultured Verrucomicrobiota bacterium
CGGTGTCGCGCCGATCCAGACGTTATTGCTTAATATCGTCGGCGTTACCTGCAGCGCCGCATCAATATCAATCATATTGATCACAAAATTGACCGTCTGCGTCGCCCAGGCGCCCCCGCTGCCATTAGTTGACCAGATATTATATGCGGCATTACTCAAGCCGGCCGACCAACCCACGGTCGTCGCCGGGGTCAAGACCACCTCTTGCGTTGTTCCGGCCGCAACCACTCCGTTCATGACATCCGCTTCCAGCCACGCTTGGTTCGTCGCCGCCTCAAATCCAATATCCACATCCCAAATATTGAATACTCTGGCCGTCTGCACGTTCGGAACCGGAGCAGCCGAACCGACAAACAAATTCTGTTTGAACAAGGAAGGCACAACGATCAGCGGGTATTTGTTGTCGTTGGTTTCGGAAGCCGTTACGGAAACATTATCAATGTAGGAAGTATAAGCGCCGCTATAAATATCAAACCCGGTAAAACTGGTTTTATTGGATACAAATCCAATATCATTCGTTACCAAAACGCCGTTGGCATAGAGCGACCAATTCGTATTGTCAAAATCCTGATAAACATTAATGCGCACCCATGCCGGCACATTCGGGTCTATCCCGCCTTGAGTGGTTACAACCCAGTTGGTGGTATCTTCCGTTACCGGCCCGTCCAGAACAACAAAACCACCCGTGCTGTTGACATAAAACATCACCGTCGCATTCGTATCAGCAACCGGAAAATTTGTGCCGTTATAAAATGTGGGGCGCATATCCAATTGAATCCAAACATTGGTCGGATCGGCGACATTGAAACGATTGGAAAGCACACAGTCGGTGGGAATCATCGCTGCCTGCGGCCAGGAAGCATATTGATTGCTTTGAACAACAACGGCATCAGACGAAGCAAACCATCCGTTTGTGCCTTCCACCAGAGGAGTCGAATTGGCGTAATCATCAAAATCATCATGAAACGGAAGATCGCTTAAATCAGCACACGCGCCAGCTTGCCATAAAAGCCCGAGCGCAACGGTCAAAAAAAACATCCGGCCAAACCGTGATATATTTAACATGGAATGCCTCCTCGCCATATCAACAGCATAATGCATGCCGCGTCAAAACACTTTCAAACCCAATGAGACGTAGCCAACTTCAAAACTCACATTCTGAAAGAATCCCAAATTCAATATTTTTCATAAACGCAAGACGCTCATCATAAATATCTTAAGATTTTTATGCTTCCGAGCGTTGCTTTAAAAATCTTGCTTTGTAAAATAACCTGCAAAAATCACTATTTTATGTATGAAGCTAAAAACACCCGTCATCATAAAAGTATGCTGTTTCTCGTTGTATGTCAAGAAGAAATAATGTTTTATTTTTGATTTAAATCAGCATTCCACCCACAAACGGGCGCGGCGAGAGAGGATAATCGCATCTTCCAGAGACTCGTCTGCCCCAAATAGCTTTCTCTCTCCTGACCCTCGCCACGGTGGCGCCTTAGCGCCATCACGACGAAGCTCAATATCATGCGTTATGCCGTTCTTCTGTATCTTCAACACGACGTTGTCATCAGTGAAATCAACGGACAGAAGCTCGCCGCCGTGGATTGTCTCAATGGCAAGCGCTCCTCTCTTCTCATAGAGCGTCTTCTCTTCGCCGAGCAGTCCAGACTCGATCAACTTCCCGTCAAGAGCAAGCCATCCATCAGCCGCCCAGAGCGTGAATATAATCCAGAAAGACCGTTGGTTCTTGCGGCACTTCAAACCAAGATAACCTGGCCCTCCCATGCCGTAAGAACCAACACAGGCAGAAGTGTGTATGATCGTAGAACCGCAGTAGTGTTCTCCAGGAATATCTTTGATCCGCCTGGGTTTTCTCGCGAATCGCCATACACCAAGAAGCGTGAGCAGGAATCCGAATAGTCCCGGCCATGCAGGTTCCCGCAAACAGAACGGCACCCAGCGCCAGCCGCGCCTGCGTCTCGCTGGATACGCAAAGAACAGCGAATATTCCTCTTCCACACATTTGATTATTGCAGCCATTATTTTTAAGATCAACGTACGCTTCAGTTTTCGTTTTGCCCGCCCCGGGACAAACGTAAACTGCAAGCGATGGTTCGCTCAAATCTTCAATTCGTTCCGAACTGAAGCAAGGGAAGCGGTAGAGGCGGTTACTTCTTCTGACTTGGCGGCGCGAAGATCTTTGATATCCTCAAGATCATTCAGTTCTTCTTCGATCTTCAGAAATTCCTCATAAGGCAGGACAGCAAAAGCCTTTTTTCCGTCCCGTTCGAGTATGCTCGGATGTAATGTTACCATTTTTATTTCTCCTTCTACCGATATGCTTCGCGCCTATGAACGACGCGGTAGACGATAATCTGTGTTTCGTTTTCGATCTCAAACAACACTCGGAACTGCCCGACGCGCAACCAATATTCCGGCGTAAAGTTGGTCAGTTTCTTAACGTCTCCGGTCAAGTCGGATCGCAGTCGTTCCAAAGCATCCGCGATTCGCGAAGCATCCTGCTTTTGCAGATGCTTTAAGTCTTTGATCACCCTCGGCTTTAAATCCACCGTGTAATTCATGCTCATAGATTATATGTGGCGGCAGTGTTTTTCAATCTCAAAACAACGGGGCGGCTCATGCGCGCGAAGCATCGCGTGAAGCCGATGGCTGGGCAAGTTCTTTCATGTATCGCAAGCGACTATGAATGAAAAAGAATTTTGCATGAATAGGTCAGGCTAATATCCTGCAATCCGGCTGCTCCTTGTTCTTTTTGATTATCCGTTGCTTCATCGCTTCGACAAAAGCAGGCGCAGCTGCGGCATTCTGACCTCATCACGGATCCAGGTTTCACTTAATTTCTTCCTCTCGAAAAACACCGATTATGCATGATCTCAGATATGATCCGATTGATCCGGATTTCATCATCCTTTGGTATTCCGATTTTGGAACGTCATGGTATAGCCAGATTCCGCCACGCCGAAAGACGACTTCCAGCACCTTTGTTGTTACGTCATAACCACCGGCATATACCGCCGAAGAATCCACCTTTTTGAGAGATTTGATCATGTTTTTACCCCAACAAACAACGTTTTATCCCAATGTCGGCGAGTATACATCGCCGGCATGTAAGAAACAACGATTTTCGAGCTGACAACGGACACAATTAAGACTTGTCCAGGAAACGGGGAAATGTTAAAACTAAATCTGTGTTGCAAAT
>CAZMFH010000159.1:3224-5935 GCA_964565485.1 uncultured Verrucomicrobiota bacterium
GCAAATGTATGCTGCATCCAAGGAATCAATATGAAAACAATCATTGGTATCCTGATCATGTTCATGGCTGGTTTCTGCATACCGCTCTCGGGCTGGTCCGATCTTGCCGAAGCCAACGAGCAAGCTCCCGCCACCGATGCGGAAACATCCGCCGCCGCAATTATTGACATCAACGCCCCCATCACCGGCGACAATTCGACGGCGCTTCATTGCGCGGCTCGAAACAACCGCCTTGCGCAAGCGCAGGCGCTGCTTGAGCAGGGCGCCAATGTCAACGCCGCCAATAATATCGGCGTAACGCCGTTACATCAGGCGGCGCTGGCCGGGCATCACCGCATGGTGGCGCTGTTGTTGGCCAATCAGGCCAATATCCAGGCTCAGGATCATTTTGGACTTACCCCGCTGCACATGGCAGCACAATACGGCCACGTTAAAACCATTCAGTTATTGCTGGCTTATAACGCCGATTTGGAAGCGCGCACTTTCAAGCAGGGCTTGACGCCTTTGCACTGGGCGGCTTTCTATGGGCATGTGGAAGGATTGCCGCTGCTGTTGAGGCACGGCGCCGACATCAATGTCCAGGACAACACCGGCAACACCCCGCTGACCTGGGCGGAAGCCTATGGCCATTATGACATGTCCCGGCTTCTGGCGCGCAAAGGTGGCCGACGCCAGGAACACGAAAAAATATTCGGCCTGAACGCTTCTTTCCATATTCAATAATGCTGCCGGACTATCATATTCATACAAGCCTCTGCAAGCATGCCGAAGGCGATTTGCGCGACTATCATGCCGTGGCGCAACGCTATGGCATGCCGGAAATAGCGATTACAGATCACCTGCCGAATCCGGACGGCTATGATCCGGTCAATCGGATGTTCATCAATCAGTTTGACGAATATCAAAACATGGTCGCCGCACTCCGCGCGCAACAATCGCCAACGGCTGTGCTTTTCGGCGGGGAAGTTGATTATTACACCGGCTGCGAAAAGTTCCTGCAATCCTGGCTGCCGCATCAGAAATTGGATTTTGTCCTCGGCTCGGTACACTATCTCGACAACTGGGGGTTCGATAATCCCGATGAACGCGCCGTCTGGGATGCCGTAAACGTTACCCAAACATGGCGCAAGTATTTTGGATTGATCGGGAAACTGGCCGAGCTGCGCATCGCCGATGCCGTTGCGCATCTTGATTTGCCGAAAAAATTCAATTACCGCCCCTCCGACCGCGATTTGCGCGAAATGGCCCAACCGGCGCTCGACCGCGTGGCGGCGGCCGGTATGGCAATTGAAATCAATTCCTCCGGACTGCGCCGGCCAGTGCGCGAAATTTATCCTTCGCCGCTCCTGCTTGAACTTGCCTGCGAACGCAATATTCCCATCTGTTTCGGCTCGGATGCGCACCGACCGGAGGAAGTTGGCTGGGAATTCGCCCAATCGCTGGAGTTGGCCCGCAATGCGGGTTACACCAGGGCTGTTCGCTTCCAAAAACGCCAAAGCAAGCCTTATGATCTGCCCGCAAAAATCGGCGATGTCACAAGTCCGGCAAACGCATGAAACCACTGACGGAAAAACGCATTGCACAGTTTGTCCTCGCCAATCAGGCGCGTATCCTTGATTTTCTGAAGGCAATCATCGAATGCCCCAGCGCCAGCAGCGACGCTGCCGGAGTCAATCGCATCGGCGAAATAATTTCCCGCGCCATGCCGCAAGGATTCGAGCGCGAGGTTGTTCAAAAACCGCCTTATGGCAACCATCTGATCTTTAAACATTTGCGCCCCCCGCAAATCCCGGTCGTACTGGGCGGACACATGGACACAATTTGTCCGCCGGGTTTCGACAAACTGACCCGTGAAGGCAATCGGCTGCGCGGCCCCGGAACGGCCGACATGAAAGGCGGCCTGGTTGTCATGATCTGGGCCTTAAAAACACTGGAGGAATGCGGATTGCTGGAACAACTTCCGGTCATCTGCATTTTTAACGCCGATGAGGAGGTAAATTCGCCCACCTCACGCGATATTTTCAAGGGCATGCACGGCAAAGCTGCGGCAGGACTTGTTTTCGAATGCGCCGGCATGAACAATTCCGCCGTAACCACCCGGCGCGGGATTGCGATTTTCGACCTGACCATCAAAGGCAAGCCCGGCCATGCCGGTCTTTATCAAGGCGCAAAATCAAACGCCATTCTGGAAGCCGCGCACAAAGTAATTCAAATTGAAGCCATGAACCGGCCCGACCAAAGCATCGCCACGCATGTCGGCATCATTCAGGGCGGTGAAGCCTATAACGCCATTCCCAAAGACTGCCGTATGACCATTGATTTGCGTTGCTGGGATCCTGCCATCGGCGAACAAGCGGAAGCGCAATTACACCGGATAGCCGGAGCGACAATCATCCCCGGCTGCGCGACAACAATGGTCAAAAGAACTTTCCGTCCGCCCATGCGTCCGGATGCGGCGGCTCAATCCCTCTTTGAGTTGGCGCGCAAAATCGCCGCCGAACTCGGCCAGCAACTGCCGCCGGAAGAACGCGGTGGCGGATCGGATGCCAGTTGGCTGGCGCATGTCGGCATCCCCAGCCTGGACGGACTCGGACCAATCGGCGCCAACGACTTTACGGATCAGGAATACATACTGGAGTCATCGCTCTTCGAGCGGATTAGTCTGGTTGCCAATTTGCTGCTCAATCTCAATCACCGCTGACGCGCCAATT
>CAZMFH010000160.1:0-5925 GCA_964565485.1 uncultured Verrucomicrobiota bacterium
ACGCCGATTTGCCAGGTTTCTAATTTAAAATCATAATCCGGCCGATCATCCTCGCCATGCACATTCCATTTATTGCCGGCCGGCCGCAGGTCAACAAAGCAAACCCAGCGCACGGCAGGCGCATAGATAATCTGGGGAATCGGAAAAACAAGATTAACACGCCAGAACGGATCCGGATGCCAGATCAAACCGCCCATTGGATACAGTTTGTCGTCGCCAAATTCACGGTCATATCCGGCGCCCAAAGCCAGTTGCAAGGAGCGCGCACATTCAAACTGCAACATGGCATGCGCGGTAACGCGATAATCTTCGCCGGTGATATGCCGCAAATCGCTGTAAATGCCCGGCGCAATATTGAACCAGGCCAGCCAACGCTCAAGACCGTGATAGAACAAATTAACCGGAAGCGAAGCGGCATAAAGATCATAACGCTCATCCAGAACGCCGCCCAAATCAAAACGGTTCCAGCGCCATGCGCCGCCGGCCAGACAGGTGAATGCGTCGTTTGTAAAAACCGGCGCTAGCACAACAAAATCAAGCTCCTGCGCCTGGGCCCAGGCCGGACCGGCATCAGTCCCGCTCTCCTTTAAATCCGAGCGCCCCTCGAACGTATAAAGCCCCCAGGACATGGGTTCATCCGGCACAAGGCTCTGAAAGGGCGGCGGCGCATACTCCCCAACCTGCGCCGACCCAGTCAAAACCAGAACCAAACCAACAAGCGCGCACAATTGTCCGCCATATCTCATTTTTCAATCCTTTTTTGATGTTCATCCCGCAAGACATCAGCAATCCCGGCCAGATCACGATCAAAATCAACCAGCAACTCCTGCATGGCTTTACTCCAACCCATGACCAATGTTTCCGGCCTGGTGTCGGCTATATCCACCGAACGCACATAATGCCGCTGAAACGCGATACGCGGCAAATCGGCCGTTTCATCCACCAGCGTCAGCGAAAGCCCCAGCACTGCGCGCGGCTTGTGCTTGACGCGATAATCGCCTTCCAACGCCACCACCGCGCCCTCCAGCAAATGCGTGGAGCGCACACGGCTTGAGGAATCCACAACCCGCTCAAACACTCCGCCCTGCGCCAGCCAGCAAGCCGTGGCTTCCGCAAGCAACGGACCGGGCGAAACAAGAAACAAGTTGTAATAATCGGTTTCATAACGCACATCGCTGACGCGATAGACAAATTCACGTCCACGATAACGCGGCATTTCCTGGAAAACACGCACTTTTAAGATCGCGCCGGCAATCGCCGGGGCAATCGGCGCCGAATCCGGGTCAAGTTGCAGCGCAAAATGCTGGCGCGCCGGATTGTCGCGCGTTATGTTGACACACCCACCCAGCCCAATCGCCGCAACACACGCCGCAACTAATATCAACCGCATATCATTCCGCCTGTTGTTATTCATCTTCCAACTCCTTGTTCACACGCTTTGGCCACAATAAATCATTTTTTGATTGCCGGCGGCGGCTCGCCGAAAAACATGCCGGCAGGATACTGCTTGGCATTGCGAATCAATTCCCGCAGTTCGCTGGAAGTATTCTGAACATTAACCAACGTCTCCTCCCACTGCTGCTGATTGCTTTCCAACAACGTCTCTATTTGTTTGAACACTTGTTTGACGCGTTCGCTGGTAACCACAAGGTTGCTGGAAGAAAGGCGCGCATTTTCAAAGAGTGGCGGCAAATCGCGCTGGGTGATATTTTGCAAATCATGATCCAGCCGCGCAATCAACGCAGCCATGTCATGCGATGCCTGCTGAACGGAAACCAGTGTCGGCTGCACATCTGCCTGAAGCAGGCCGGAGAGCGTCGTTACCAGGACATTAATGTTGCTTGCCAGCAAATCCACCCGCGCAAGCTCAACCTGGCGCAAAATTGTGCCGGTGGAATCGCTAAGCCTGGTAATCAAACTCTGCACGGATGGAATATAAGGATACTCCGGACGCCAGTCAATCGGCAGGGGCGGATAGCGCTGCGGATCCATGTAATCAGCCTCAAGATAAGATGTGCCGGTCAAGCCCTGCGTGGCCATGCGCAAACGCAGGCCGGTCTTAATCTCCTTTTGCAATCCGGGAACGAGCCGCGCCATCTCGATATTGCGCGCGATATGCGGCAAAATGGCGAATCTGATCAAAACATAGCGATGCTCAGTTGCATATTCCTCGTCCACAAACATGATTTTTTCAACCTGCCCAACCTTGACCCCGCGTAATTTGATCGGCGACCCAACATCAAGTCCATGAATGGATTCATCCAGATATGTCTCCATGATCATTGCATGGCGGGCAAGCGCGCCAGCGCTTAAAATAATAAGACCCGCCAGGAAAAGACCCGCGGCAACCACTACAAACAAACCGATCCTGAAATAATTGGCCTGTTGGCTCATAACTTTTTTCTTTCATGCATTTCAAACGTTTCTTATAACCCGTCCGGCGAAGGTTGACGACTAAAAAACTGCCGCACCCAGGCATTTTCCGAGTCCCGCCGCAAATCGGCCGGTTTGCCGGAGGCAACTATTTTGCGCGCGCGCCGGTCGAGCATAATCACCCGATCGGCAATGGCCTCGATGCTGGGTAGTTCATGACTTACAATAACAAACGTCATCCCAAGATTGCGGGACAGACTCAAAACGAGGCGATCCAATCCTGCCGACGTGATCGGATCCAGTCCGGCTGACGGCTCATCCAGGAACAACACATCCGGATCAAGCGCCATCGCCCGCGCAATCGCGGCGCGTTTCTGCATACCGCCGCTGATTTCAGCTGGAATCTGATGCAAGGCGCCACCTAATCCAACCAGACTGAGCTTCATGGCCGCAATGCCATTCATGGCTTCCGGCGGCAAAGCGGTGAATTCCTCCAGCGGTAAACGCACATTTTCAAGCAAAGTCATCGAACCAAACAGGGCGCCGCCCTGATACATCACGCCCAAACAGGAAAGAATTTCACGCCGCTCGGCGCCTACCGCGCAGGTTATGTCCCGCCCATTGATCAGAATCCGGCCTGCCGCCGGTTTATAAAGTCCAATCATATGCTTCATCAGCGTGCTTTTCCCGCACCCTGACCCGCCCAAAATCACAAAAACCTCCCCGCGCCGCACCTCAAAGGAAATGTTTTCCATGAGCACTTCGCCATCATAGGCTGCCGTAAAATCGGCCACCCGGATCACAACCTCGGTTTTGCTCGCGTCAATTTGCATAATCCCAATCCGCGATGAATGCCCAAAACAAAAAATTTACAAACCCAGGCAATAAAACACTACCGCAAACAAACCATCCACAATAACAATCAAAACAATGCCGCTGACCACAGCGCGCGTTGTCGCATCGCCAACAGCGCCGGCGCCGTTTTTGGTCTGCAACCCGCGCAAACAACCAACTCCGGCCACCAATAAACCAAACACCCCGGACTTGAACAAGCCGCCCAGCAAATCCTTGAGGTGCACCGTGGATAAAACCTGATTCTTAAAAGTTACCAAACCAAACAAGTTGGCAAACAAAACCAGCAACGGCATGACCATAATCGCAGCCAACACCCTTGTAACCACCAGAAAACGAACCGGATCCAGCCCCATCGTCGCGAGCGCATTCAGTTCCTCATTGATTTTCATGGTGCCAAGTTCGGCGGCAAACGCCGCCCCGGAACGACCGGCCAGAATAATGGCCGTCAAAAGTGGACCCAACTCACGAAAGAGCGAAATAGCCACCAAGTTGGCAACGAAAATATCAGCGCCAAATCGCCGCAACGGAATGGCCGACTGAAAAGCCAAGATTAAACCCAGTAACGCGCCGAGCATGACAACAATCGGCAGGGCATTCACTCCGGCCTTCTCAAATACCAGCCAGAAATCACGCCAACGCAGATGTCGCGGATGGCGTAAAACCAGACCAAAAGCGACCAAAACCTCGCCAATAAAAACAGTCATTTCACGCAGATCGTGCGCCAGATCAACAACAATACGCCCAATCTGCGCCAACCATGGAGTTCCACCCTGAATTTCCGCCGTTGGGACAAGCGCCACTTTTGCCGCCAAATCAAGCAAAGGCCGGAAAGCAGCCGGAAAATTTATGATCTCCAGCACACCGCCTTGCGCCTGCCGGCGGCGGCGCAATTCCAGCAGAAAATAAACGCCGGCGGCATCGCAACGCGTAATTCCGGCGGCATCAACCACAACACGTCCGCCAGCAGAAAAATGCGCCAAAGCATCCCCAACCGGATACCAGAGCGCCGCTACTCCGGCGCTGTTCAAACACCCGTTCACGCTCAATTGAAAGCTGCCGTCCGGCAATTCCTTGCAAACATGCGTGCAAACCGGAAATTTGTCGCGCTCTTGGTGCATTGTGAAATTTAGCGGGCAGGATAGCCAACCGGTTGAGTTAAAATCACCTTCTGATCAAGCCCAAGCTGCATGGCCACAGCCAGCTCCGCTCTATCAAGCATGCCGATAACAACCGTAGCCAAATTTTCGGAAGCGCAGAACAAATAAACATTCTGGCTGATGAACCCGGTGTCGGTCGCCGCATAAAAATTCTTGTCAACTTCGGGCATGTCGCCCATGCGCGCATAATCCGCAACATAAATCAGAACCGCCGGAGCCGTCCAAATAAACTTTTGTCGGCCGGCCTTCGGACGAACATCCGTCTTGAGCACCTCATTCAGAGCATGCGCATCGGCGTCAAACCGAAACAATCCTTCGGCTGTGGCCAGGTAGATGTCTATTTCCTTGCGGTTACGCGCTGAAGGCGCAGTACGTTTGCCGGATTCAGAACGGTTGACCCCAAATGCCGACCAGAGCAGATCCGAAAGGATTTGGCCGGGAATCGGTTTAGCCGGGTCAATCTCGCGCCGCGACTGACGCTCGTTCAAAGCGGTCATCAACGGTTTGCCGCCGGCTTTGCGCGGAGCCGGCAACAAATTTTGCCGCAAAACCTCAGACGCCCAAACCGCGCTGACACACAATATGAACGCAACAAGCAAACTCGCCGTTTTATGCATTCCCTCCCCTTTCTTCTGCAAGTTGACAACAAAACCGCAAAATCCGGCTTAAAAATAAAGCTCTACGCGACACAAGTCAACGCTAATATCCAGCCCCCCCCCGCATTCTTCAGTCCTTGGCTATTCGGTTACGGTATTCCTGATTTCATTTTTCGCATATATAAACAGACAAAAAGCCGTCGCAATCCTTTTCGACAATTTTCAAGCCGCTGCGATCAATCATGCTTTCAAGAATCCAATCCAGTGTCGAAAATTCAGTTTTGATGTGCTGTATGGTCTGCCGCGCTGTTTCATCTCCGGCTTGACGACGAACACAATCTATCGTTTCTTCGAAAAATACAGCGTGATCTGCCGACGCGGGAAAGACAACATCACGAAGATAAAATCGGCCGGAGGAACGGAGACTGCCGGCAATCACGATTAAAGCCTGCATCTTCCAAAAGTCGGGCAGATGGTGCAATGCCAACTGGGAAACCACTCCATCCACAGGACTGGGCGGACGAAACCCGGAAAGAAAACCACCCGCTTCGAACTTAACGTTAATAATTTTGCGCCGGCGCGCTTTTTGGCGGGCATATTCCAGCATGGCCAAAGAAACATCGGTTGCATAAACCTGTCTTACGCAGGATGCAAGCCCTAAAGCACATTCGCCTGTGCCTGTTCCAATTTCCCAAACGCTGGAATTGTTCTTCAATGCCAAGCCGGTCTTAACGGCCTGAATTTCCGCTTCAATATCGCGCAGCTTTTGCATACGCAGATCATAGGCCGCAACTTCAGCTCGGTCTCGATAATCGGCGCCAACCGGCTTGGCCTCATCATACTGCCACGGAGGATTTGTGTTCATTAGTTTTGAATTGCAAATAACGATTTCCTGAATCCGTGATGAGGTCAGGATGCCGCAGCTGCAAGGCGCGAAGCATGCC
>CAZMFH010000161.1:0-5831 GCA_964565485.1 uncultured Verrucomicrobiota bacterium
CCTAAAATAACAACAAAAAACTATTGACGGACCGGCTCAGATGTCTGAATTCTTTGCGGGCAATGAACATGCTTGCCCGCAAAAGACTTTTGCGATAAGATTTTTGATGGGAGTGAATGGCGTCTGGTGGCGCTCCTGGTCTTCAAAACCTGTGTGGGGCTGTAAAAGGTCCCGGGTCGGGTTCGATTCCCACTCGCTCCCGCCAGTAAAAACTGAATTTCCGGGTTAAAGACCGAGTCGGATCGCTCTTGTGGGGCAAATTCGCCGACATTCCAGACACTCAATGCACTCCGTATGACGGTTGACAGCTTTGCCTGTGCGACTGCAACGCTCCACCGAAACGTTCATTGGACAGATTTGATCGCAAAGCCCACAATGCACACATTTGGCCGGGTCAATCCGCATGGCAAAAAGCGAATACTTATTGGCAAGCGCCATAATTGCGCCAACCGGGCAAATTATCTTGCAAAAACCACGCGCGTTAAAAACAACAATTAACAAAACACAAACAAGAACAGCAAAGCGCAAAATACGCCATCCGTCCATTGTCCAGTCGCGAGTTGCAATCATTGCCGGAATAGTTGCCTCCATGGTGGCAACAGGGCAATAATTGCAAAAAAAATAGATAGTATCCTTTCCTATCCAATAAGCCGCCGCACCGACAGATAAAAATAAAAAAACGTATTTTATACAACGCAGAAAAGCAACCAAACGTAATTTGCGGGACGGGATTTTAAATAATAAATCCTGAAGCAGTCCCATAGGGCAGATCCATCCACAGAAAAATCGGCCAGCCAGGAGCCCAAAACCAGCCAGCAAACTCAGCGCCAGCCATGGGATGGAATGAAACTGAATATATTCAGATATTGTGTAAATCGGACAAGAAAACCATGTCAACGGACAAGCATTACAATGAATGACAGGCAGGCATATATTCCCAAAAAACAAGGCATTGGAAGTAAAAAATGTAATATTACAAGTTAACAAAACAAAGGCAATAATTTGAATCCAGCGTCGTTTTGTTGGCGATGAAGGCGGCATAATTTGGCAACCAAGACCACTCTGCGGGTGAGGTCATTATGCCGCCTGTCTGCCGTGTCGGCACAGGCAGGCATCTGCTCCGCGCTGTGCATCGCGGCATAATGACCTCATCACGGATTGATGGTTATTGCAATGCGTTGAAATGAACGGTGATTTTTTGACCGAAAATTCCATCTTTACCGGCATCAGTCCAGGCAACAACCGTATATTCGCCTTCTTTGGCCACTTCACCGAAGTAGCCTCCTGAGCCCCCTCAGGAAGGACACATTTTATCAATTGACAAAGCTTTATAATCAAGAATATTTTTTTCGGCATCAAGAATATAAAAACGAACTGTTTTGTTGCTTAATCTCTTTGTTACCATTCGGCCGCCCATTTTCTTTGATTCATATAAATCGCAGGTGAGACGGACAGGGATTTTGCCGGATTGAATATATTTTTTTTTCTCATGTTGCGTCAAGTTGCGCATGCCAAACTGAGCTTGAAATATTATTTTGGTTCCCGTTTTTTCATTAGTTCGTTCGGTCAACAAGGCGGCAATTTGTTCGTCGCTGAGGAGTTCGCCGGCCTTTTTTGTTTTTAAAGCCGGTTTATTTGGATCGCTTTTGAGCGGGTATTGTTCGCCGTTTGCCTGAGAAAAAGCCATTGAGGACATGACAATCCAAATTGCCAGACAAAACCAAGAAATGTGTTTGTGCGCCACTTTCATGATCCTCCTTATTGGCAGATTGGCAGAGTTGAATTGAATAACTTTTCCTGCATTTTGGAACAAAAACGGTTTTACGTCAATAGTTTTTATCCGAATCGCGATTTTCGCGCAAAATTTGGGTTTTACATGTGAATTAAATCGGATAATATAAAAAACATAAAACAATCAACGCGCTTATTGCGCGTTAGGAAACCAAATGACTTCAAAATGCCAACAAAAATCACTTTGCGGGAAACCCAAAAATTCCTTTGCGGATGCCGCCACACAAGACAATTCCAAGCTTGTCGTTGCCGACTGTCCTTTGACATGGTTTGATGAAATGGTTGCGCATTGCTTTGAATATGCCACGGAGGAAAAGAAAAAAGGGCGTCGGATTGTCGGTATAACATGCGAGTTTACCCCGCGTGAAATTATTATGGCTGCCGGCGGCATTCCGGTTTGTTTGTGCGGAGGAAGCGCGGGTACTATTCCGGCGGCAGAACAATTCCTGCCTTCAAATCTCTGCCCGCTGATCAAATCCACCTTTGGTTATGGTGTGAAAAAAGAGCATCCTTTCCTGCAAATGGCCGATCTTTTGGTTGCAGAAACAACCTGTGACGGCAAAAAGAAAATGTATGAATTGTTGGCGGAAAACTTTCCCCTGCATATTTTGGAATTAACACAAAAATCCAATGATTGCGACGCTTTGAGGCATTGGGAGCTTGAATTAAAAAAATTAAAAAACACACTTGAAGATAAATTCAAAACCAGGATTACCAGGACAAAGCTAAACAAGGCCATTGCGATCATGAATAATGAGCGAAAAATGCGCCGCAAATTGGCCGAACTCATGATCTCCGAATCGCCTCCGCTGACCGGCAGTGAACTGCTGAATATGAAAAGCATCATCGCCTGTATGCCTGAAGATCTTGATCAGCTTAAGCGCGCGCCACATGTCCTGGCGGGCCGCAAATTGAATCCTCCGGCTTCAGAACGGATTCGCGTCCTGCTCACCGGTGTTCCAATGCCGCACGGAGCGGAACGAGTTATCGAGCTTATCGAAGCCAACGGGGGCTTGGTTGTTTGTCAGGAAAATTGCACGGGACTAAAGCCGATTCTTGAAGATGTCAGGGAAAATACCGCCGATCCGATTAAAGCGCTTGCCGAAAAATATTTTCACCTGCCTTGTTCGGTAATGACGCCAAACGAGCAACGCTTTAAATCGCTTCATAAATTAACCGCCGCTTATCGCCCTCAATGTATAGTGGAAGTGATTTGGCAGGCCTGTTTGACTTATGATGTCGAATCATTTTATGTTAAAAACCTGTCGGAGAACAAGCTGAACCTGCCTTATTTGCGGATTGAAACCGATTATTCGCCATCCGATTCCGCGCGCATTGCCATGCGCATTCAGGCGTTGTTTGAAACAATTCGGGGAAGCAGAAAAAAATGATTTGCGCGGGAATTGATGCTGGCTCTCGAACGATTAAGGTTGCGCTTTTGCGCCGTAATGATCTTCGCATCTTGGCTTTGGGCGTTACGGATCAAGGGGTCCGGCAAGCGGATTTGGCGGCAAAACTGCTCAAGAATGTTCTCAAAAAAGGCGGCCTCCAGCGTAGTAATGTGAAAAAAATCGTTGCCACCGGTTATGGTTGTAAAGCTATTGATTTTGCCGATGCAACGATTACCGAAATCACTTGCCAGGCACAGGGCGTATCTTACAAGATGCCGACCGCCAGAACTGTTGTTGATATAGGCGGGCAGGACAGTAAGATTCTGCGTCTTAAAAGCAACGGCAGTGTGCATGATTTTGTGATGAATGACCGATGCGCGGCCGGCACCGGTCGTTTTCTCGAAATCGTTGCTGCCAGGTTAAATGTCAGGCTTGCTGAACTTGGGAAAATGGCCGAGCAGGCAGAAAAGCCTGCCGCCATCAATAACACGTGTGTTATATTCGCCGAAACGGATATAATCGGATTGTTGGCAAGCAGTGAAAAAGCTGAAAATATTATTGCCGGGGTTCAGCAAGCAATTGCGTTGCGCCTTGCGTCAATGGCCGGAAGCAATATCATGGATCCGGTTGTTTTAACCGGCGGCGTGGCGTTGGTTCCCGGAATGGCAAAGGCTCTCCAACTCGCGCTGGGACGTCCCGTCAAGATAGTTCCTCAGGCGCAATTAACCGGCGCAATTGGAGCCGCCATTTTGGCAGCCAGGTGAAAGACGGGATAAATACACTCAAGAGCAGGGAATTTATTTTAGCCTGAATGGTCAAATTTTATGATGTGTGTGCCAAGTGAAGCCGGCACATGCCGACTTAATTGAAAATACGCCACGGATTCAGGAAATGGGCAGGACGTGTCAATCAATTGTTCCGGCCGCCCTGACGAATATTCTTCCGCTTATTCGGCAGATGCGCCGGCTTTGGTTTGCCCCGATTTCCGCCGAAAAGGAGCATGGTGGTTTGGGGCATGCCCATGAATTGCTGCATATTATTCATGGCGAAGATCATGTTCTAACCAGCCGCCGGACTTTCAAGCTCAAGCCGGGCGATACGATCCTGATCCATGCCCCGCACCGCGATAAATTTGAGCTGGCGCGGGGCTTGGAAGTTTTTATGATAATTTTCGAGTGGCCGGAAGGACAGGCTGTGCTGGATGTGATTTCGCCCCATGCCTATCAGGCGCGTTCCGCATGCGCCAAAAACCGGATTGCCGAGAGTATTGAGCCGATACTGGCGGATTGCGCCGGCGCTTTTGATCGCGATGCCCCGCTTATGCGGGCGCGTTTGATGACCATGCTTTTTATTATGCTGGAAGACGCCTTGAATCGTGCGCCAAAGCGGATGCGTTCCAATGCCGCTGCCGCGCGCCGGCATAGCGCCCTGATGCAGCATGCCCAGATTTATATTGCCTCCCATTACGCCGAGCCGCTTTGCCTTGAAAACATCGCCGAGGCGCTTCAGGTAAGTCCCTGCCATCTCTCGCATGTCTTTAGTTCGCAGTGCAGTCTCTCGCTGGTGAAATATATTGTTTCCGTGCGCATGAAAGAGGCGCGCAAGTTGCTGTTGCAGGGCAACCTGAATGTTGAAGAAGCAGCGCGCGCGGTCGGATATCAGGACAGCCGTTACTTTTCAAGACTCTTTCATAAACATTTCGGCGTATTACCGCAAGATTTGCGGGCATAAAACTTCTTTTCTAAAAAATCAATCGAATAAGATGAGGAATATGCAGATGCTCAGGGAGTTGTGTGTGTTCGTTTCATTCCCTGTAGAAGCGACGTTGCCCGTTCTTGAATGATGCCAGCCACGCGTTCCGCCATAGCGGGGTCGTTGGCGGCATCCAGAACGTTTTTGTTCCGCAACCCCGCGATGGTCTTGCCGCACATGTCCACGATCCGTTCGCGCAGCATTGGCCAACCCACATTGGATTCCTGGGCCATCTTCTGCCAGTGTGCGGGCGTGATCGTCTCGATGGATTCGCTTTTCCCAATCTTCATGGCTGGGGTTTTGGATAGTTCCGGCCAAGCCATCGTGCAGATCAGGTCGTAGAACGGCGCAAGTCTTCGTTCGTCCTTGCGGTAGAGAATTGAGTAGTTCTTGCCGTGCGCATCGGCATTCCCGATCAGCATATTGAAGATCAGACCGTCCAGGAAGTCCCGGATGTCCAGTGCCGCCACGGTGGACCATTCGCGCAGCAGACCGATACAGTCGCGCAGCAAAGGTCCGCCTTCCTGTTGGTACTTCCGCTCCGGAGGGAACCCCAGCGCTTGGCAGAAATCCTCCTGGTGAACACGCGTGACCGAGCCGCTGGTGTCGCTGGAGCGGTCGTATCGCTGGACTACTATACACGGCTTGTTGCCGACCGGACGGATGGACACCGGCGGAACGTTCAAACCAACCGCTCTGGCCAGCGTCATGCAGAGAACTTCGGTTGCCACCAGTCCGGGGAATCGCTCGGGCTCCGGTTTGATGATGTGCGTGCTCGGCGTATTGCCGAGAGGCAGCGCGATGGCAGAATTCCGAATCAGTACCGGCAATTTCGACTGCGCTCCGGCCAGCGAAAGCCGTAGCCCTTCGCGTCCCGCCATCAGCGGGCGGCGGGGC
>CAZMFH010000162.1:0-5808 GCA_964565485.1 uncultured Verrucomicrobiota bacterium
ATGAACTTTTTTTGATATCTTTCACCCCCGAAAGATCATCGAGGGTTTGTCTCTGCACAGATGAAGCTTTACGGCCAGCCACGGCAAGAAACTTGTCACGATCGTATTTTACGAACTCGTCCACAACTTCAATAACCCGGTGTGCGTATTCAACCGCATCCGTCGTTGCTGAAAGACAGGTGAACCATACCGGCAACACTGTTTTCCAATCAACGCCAACCTGCCAAGAACCAGCTTCATCAGCGAAAAAAACGACATCGTCAAGGCATTCGTCAATATGGCGCAACAACCCGAAAATGATTTCCAAGGCCTCTCTGGTTGCCGATGGATTCGTTTTCTTGGCCGTCATCACGCATCGGCTCAGTAAACGTTGGCATTCGGCAATCCAAGCCCGGGTTCCTTTGGACATCTCGGTATAGTTCTTGGAGTTTACACGAAAACTCTCATAGTAGTCGCCACGCAAGCTGGCCTTTTCGAAGGCTTGTATGTCGGCGAGTAAGCTGGTCTTTTCTTTGGATTCGGGTTGGAGTGTCTGCGGATCGAGATATCGGCCAGCGAGCTTGGCAAGTTTTTTATCCGGTAACATGTCAAGAGCTTCATCGAGTAGATAAAAAATGTTTTTGTTCGTGAGTCTACGGATAGCCGCCCTGAGCTTGTCGCGGTCAATATTGTGCGATTTGTTGGTGGGCATGTCGTCATCCCTTGCCGCTTTGCAGCAATGCCTTGCCCTTCGCCGTCAGCCGGTATTTCTGCAATCGGCTGTTGGGCTTGTCGGAGATGGTTAGTTCGAGGAAATGTTCAGCGACAAGGCGTTTAAGGCCTTTCTTGAAGTTCCCTGTGCGATTTCGGTAGCCCGCAACAGCCAAGAGATCCTTTCCCGTTTTCTCGCCCAGAGAACATGCGGTCAGCATGCTCCGCTGCCACTTGGGCGTTTCGACTTGGGCCTCTTGGGCCTCGACTTGGGCCTCTTGGGCCTTGACTGGGTCGCCCGACTTGGTCGGTAACTCTGCTTCCGCCTGGTGTTGCCGGCCAGAGGCCTTCGCCGCTTTCCGGAATGTTACCACAAGGCCGCCGGTTGATTCACTGAAAGTCGGTTCCGGAAGTCCGGCGGCGGCGCATGCATCCAATATGCGATGGATACCGCTGCCGTAACGCTCGATAACCTCCAGGTCGTAAAACACCTGCGCGATGAGTTTGTTCCGGGGTTTCGACGCGTGTGTGCGCTTGTGCAGTTCCTCAAAAGTCATTCCGTAAGGCAGGAGGCCGGGACTCCATATCCGGATATGATCGTCAAAGACTTTGATCTGGATGTCGGCGGTGTCGCCATAATCCCGGTGGCAGATGGCGTTGACCACGGCTTCCCGCAACGCTTCCAGCGGGTAATCCCATATCTGGTCACGGCGGGGCTTGCCGGTGATTACAAAACGAACATTGATGTGTTTCTTGAGGAAATCCATGGTTTCATCAATCTGGTCAATGATCGAGCCTTCTATCAGGCGGTCGTCGTCAATATCAATTTCGGCGCGGAACCGGCCGCAATGGACTGTAGCCTGTGTGAGCGGCGATTGCGGGTGTTTGCCGAAAAGAAGAACTGCGGCCCATGTCGGATGTCCATCTCGAATCAGTTCGAGTTTTTCCAGGACTTCACCCGGTTTTGTGCCTTTGGCAAAATTGCGCCTGCCGATGTTTGCGGCAAGCGTCATGTAACGGCGCACACGGGCAATATCAATATCCTTGATCGTTTTGTCGGGTAAGGGACGGGCATCCCAACTTGTGCCGGTCGAGGCCATGTGCATTTCGGCAATGGCCGCCGGAGCAAGCAGTCTGTTGCTGTCGCCAATGCGTCGGTAACATCGCCCGCGCACCGCAACCGGCTTGATGGGATATTCAGGAACCTGGATGACGATGATTGTGCGGCGGCGCAGTGTGACGACCTGTATGTCCGGGACAACGCGCGGCTCAGTGCATGCGGCAATGCGATCGGTAATTTCCCGGAGCGTTGATTTTCCGACCGTCACGCCCGTGGGCGCTCCTGAATCGTTCACTCCAATCAGCAAAATGCCGCCTTGCGTATTGGCAAAGGCGCCGACCGTCTGGAGCGCTTCCTCCTGGAAGCTTTCTTTGAACTCAACAGTCAGGGATTCGCCCTGCCTTAACATGGCCGTTAGTTTTTCCATAAGCTGCCATTATAATAGCGAGCTGTCCGCGTAAATAAAGTTTTTTCAGCATTTTGATGTTTTTTTGTAATTTGACAACAAGCAGATATGAGATATATTGATGGCGCAAAATAGCAGAAAGAAACCCATGCGCTCAAAATGGCCTTTGTTTGATTGATGGAACCGTAATGGACACATGCACGCCACAGCCGGATGACCGTTCGGCAGTGTGTTCTCCGGCACGCCCGTTTGCTTCACAGCAATTCACCTGTTTGGCGCATGGGTTTTATGCTGTTTTTGCGGGATTGCTATTGATGCTGTCTCTTTTGTTCTGCCGGGCAAGCATTGAATTGGTTAACGGGGCGCGCATTCCGGCTTATGTTGCCGGAACAGGCTTGATTTTCTGGGGACTGTTGCTCCTGCGCAAAACAGGCCATCTCAGCCGACTTTGGGCGCAACGTCTGCGCCGGGCCATGATTCTGGCGGCGCTTTCTGTGTATTTTGCGCCTTTTGTTGTTTGGTGGCGTGTCATGCCATGGAATTCCTTTCTTGTGGTCAATCTAACTGTCTTTCTGCTGGTTTTAACAAGTCTGTTGATTGTGGCCAACATGCTGGTTGCCGAATTATTTTCGATATGTCGTGAAAACGGACGACGGATGGAAAGCGTTTTTTTTGCAATAACTGCGGGGGTGTTGCTGTTACTGCCTCTGCTGATCGGATTTTCCTCGGCGCTGGTGGCTTCAATTCGCTATGGATCAGTGCTTGCGGAAGAAATCTGGATGACGCTTGCGCGTGTACCGGCCTGGCTTTACGCCAGCCTGACGGCGCCATGCGCGCTGACCATGGTCGCCTTGTGGAAAGCAGGTTCATTTTGCGCGCACTGCGCGCGTCACTCTGCCGATCAAGCCTGAATGACGGGTGAATTATGCGCAAATTATGGCCAATCATGATCAACACAATGCGGGACATTTTGCGCCGACCGATTATCCTGCTGCTCTCCACAAGCTGCCTTGTTCTAATCGGATTACTGCCTTCTTTTTCCGTTTTTGCGTTTGGCGAAGACGAACGTCTGGTGCGCGACGGCGTTCTGGCTTTGCATATGGTTTTCGGTCTGCTGTTGTCGGGCGCAGCAAGCGCGACGGCTATTTATCACGAAGTGCGCCGGGGCACCGCCGCCGGAGTCCTCTCCAAACCGGTTACGCGCGGAATTTTCTTCCTGGCCACTTTTCTGGGCATCCTGGCGGTAGCGCTTTTGTTCTGTGCGACCATGATGCTGGCCGGGCTATTGAGTGTGCGCATGACTTTGTTCATGATTCAAACGGACTGGCGTATCGGCTGGGTCATGGTCGGCGCGTTGGCGCTGGCATTCGGGACAGCCGGCGCGGCGAATTACTGGTTCAAACGTTCTTTTACAGCCTGGGCCATGCTCGGACTTTTGCCGGCTTTTGCCGGCGCTTTTTGCGTTTGCGCCTGCCTTGGATACCGTGGCGAACTGGTTCAATTCGGCAGTCTGATTAACTGGCGGATTCTGCCGGCAGGCATTCTCGCCAGTATGGCTGTAGTTGTTCTGACAGCTCTGGCGGTGGCGTTTTCCACACGTTTGCCGCCAGTCTGGAGCGCAGCTGCCTGCGGCATGACCTTCCTGACAGGCTTATTTGCCGATTATGCCGCAACCATGCCTTCGGCATATAATCCATGGAATTTCTGGTTTTGGCGGTTTTGGCCGGGCTGGCAGGTTTTTTGGGCAACGGACGCGCTGGCAGGCGGAGGCGCAATTCCCTGGGGCTATGTCGCAAACGCAGGCCTGTACACGCTGCTCTATACCACAGGAACGCTAACCTTGGGCTGGCTGTCATTCCGCCGGATTGAGATCATGTGACTTTTGAACTGCGGCTCCAAACCGGCGCTCAAGGCACAACAATCGAAATCACGCCCCGGGCGGCAAGCAGCTTCAGGAATTCAACCGTACTCAAGGTTGCTTCACGGCGATTGGTTTTATATTGCCGGATAAAAGCTTCAATAATCTGATGGGCGGTTTTCTGATTGTCAATCTGCTTGTAGACAAAACTGCCCAAAGCATCCAGCTTGACGACACGCTCCCGGACAGGCGGTTGAAAACGCGCCAGCAACCGGTTGCGCGGACGCGTACGAACCTTGATGACAATGCGCCCGTCCTGCTCAATATGCGAAACTCCTTCGTTATGCACCGGAATGCTTTCCAAGGATTGCGACCGGTCAATCGTATATTTTTTGTTTCTGGAAAAAAAACCAAACATGCCCCCCCCGCTATCGGCGCCATCACGGATCCAGGCCATATTTTTAACATGCCTGCCGCTGCCGGGCAACCAATAAAAACAAAAGAGCGTATCAGGCAAAAGACCCAATACGCTCTTTAAAATAAAATTGACCGCGACTTTTAGCGCGAGAAATCGCGTTTGCCGCCGCCACCGCCGAATCCACCGCCACGGGGACGGTCTTCACGCGGTTTGGCTTCGTTAACGGTCAGGGTCCGCCCCTGAAATTCCTGTCCGTTAAACTCCGCCACTGCTTTATTGGCTTCATCCTGCGAGCCCATTTCCACAAAACCAAACCCGCGGGACTTGTTGGTGTACTTGTCCATAATCACATTGCAACTAACCACCGTGCCAACTTTGGCAAACAAATCTTTCAGATCACCTTCTGTGGTCGTGAAAGACAGATTGCCGACATACAACTTGGTCGCCATACTACCTCCATCTTGCTGCGAAACAGGCATGCAGTGACTGTTCCCGACTCATTCGGGTTTCTGATTATCACCGAACCTAAACTTCGACTGATAATCTACCATCTCACCGTAAACACACTCATTTCCCAGACAAACTGCAACAACGCTAACAGATTTTCAAGATTATGCAAGTAAAAAAATCATTTTTATTGACTTCGCCGGATTGCACGCATAAAATTTAAAATTACCATCTTGGCTGGAGAACACTCTGTTCCATAAAAGAGCTAAACCATAGAAAACGAAAAAATGGCCACGCCTATTGCGCATAGTTTGATTGGAGCAACACTTGGTCTGATTCAATTTCTGCCGCGTTACCAGGCAAGGCGCGAACTGCCCGCCATTTTTTGGAAAATACGGCATCCTCTTCTGCTGTGCATTCTGCTGGCCAACGCGCCGGATCTTGATTATCTCTATGGCATATTTGTCAGAAACCTCAATCAATATCACCAGACGGTAACACACACCTTGCTTTGGAACATTATCCTGGCCGCCATACTCATTATTTACGCGCGCCGACTTCATCTCCGCGCATGGCAGACATGGTTGATTCCCACCCTGCTGGCCAGCCATCTCCTGCTTGACTGGCTGACCGTTGATTTAGCGCCGCCGGTCGGAATGATGCTGGCCTGGCCGGTTGCCGATCATTATTTTCATTCGGCCTGGCTCTTGTTTCCCGCGCCAGCCAAGGCTGACTGGCAGGCTTTATGGTCAACACACAACTTGCAGGTTGCCGCAATTGAAGCAGGCATGCTCCTACCTTTTCCGGTTCTGGTTTTATGGCTCAAATCCATCAGACCGGCTTGTTGGTTTCGTTAAGCGTCAGCGTTACCAGATTCCTGGCGATATGATGCGCCAACTCAATATCGAGACCGACAATTTGATGACTGC
>CAZMFH010000163.1:0-3871 GCA_964565485.1 uncultured Verrucomicrobiota bacterium
GCCCCACCATTGCGGTCAAATTTGTGTTTGGTAGGGCGAGTCTTCAGGGCGAGCCGACGGGCAGCATTGTCGTCTTGCTTTCGCTTGAGGAACGGATATTATTCGGCGGGTGTTTGGCAGCGTTAAGGGAAGGGAAAATTACATCCGGCGCCCGCCCACTGCGGAAAGGGCGTTGGAGTGGTTACAAGGGACGATTTGTTGTGATTGTGCTTGGTATTGAACAATCATCCGAAAATTGCTCCGCTGCTCTGTTGGCGGATGGTCGCGTTTTGGCCGACTGTGTTTGGATGGAAAAACGCATGCATCGCTGTCAGTGGCTGCCGTCTTTGCAGGATCTGTTGCGATCTGCCGTTGTACGTCCGGATGAAATTGACGTGTTTGCGGTTGGGGTTGGTCCCGGCTCATATAGCGGATTGCGTGTGGCGCTGGCGGTGGCAAGCGCCTGGGCATTGCCCGGCCAAAAACAGGTCTATGGCATAAGCAGCGCGGATGTTCTGGCTGAACAAACGGCTCAGGAGTTCGGATTGCAGGCTGTGCGTATTGTCGGAGATGCGCGCCGCGATCAATTTTGGACGCGTGGTTATCGTTGTTTGGGGGGCAATATCGCTCCGATTGAAACATGGCGTTTGGTTGTGCCGAAGGAAATAACGACCGGTTTGGATATGCCGGTTGTTTCTGCCGATTGGGATCGGATTGGATTGCGCCTTCAGTCTGTCTTGCCGGCGGAATCTTTGTTGGTTTGCGAGCGTCGTGTGCCTGGCGCCTTAATGTTGGGGCGCCTGGCTTGCCGGCGCCTGGCGCAAAATCTGCCTTCTGAGCCGTTGATGCCTGTTTATCTGCATGCGGCGGTGGGTGTGAATCATTAGTTGTCAGGAGTATGGAGATTTGCTTTAATACGGAAAAGGAGGAAGATTATGCATATTCCGTTTGCAAAGGAAGTTTTGCCGTTTCTGATCGGTTCGTTGGTTGTTTTTGGCGGTTTGGCGCTGGTGTGCCGGCGTTTGGCATGGCGCAAAACAATGTGGGTGTTTTGCGCCCTTGCTTTGATTGGCGCCGCTTATATGCTCTATTTTTTCCGCGATCCCTTGCGCTTTCCACCACAGGATCCCACGGCCGTGCTTTCCGGCGCTGATGGGGTGATTATGGGGGTCAAGGAGGTTTATGAGGAAAAATACCTAAAGGCGGATACCGTCCGGATCAGTATTTTTCTAAGTTTGTTTGATGTGCATGTCAATCGCGCTCCAATTGCCGGTCGGATCGGTTTCCTGGGGTATTTTCCCGGTAAACGTTTTTTTACCTTTCAGGAAAAATCTTCTGAATTCAACCAGCATAATTCCATTTTGATTGAAGGTGTTCAGACCAGATGCCTCGTCAAACAAATTGTCGGCCCCGTGGCGCGTCGGGTGGTTTATTGGCTCCATTTGGATCAGGAAGTCAAGGCCGGTGATCGGATTGGCATGATGAAGTTTAGTTCGCGTCTGGATATTTATTTGCCCAAAGATGACGTCGAGGTTGTGGTTAAGCCCGGCGACAAGGTTGTGGCTGGTTTAACCGTTGTGGCTCGTCTCAAAAACGATTTGTGATTATGGTGAAGGAGATTGTATGACGTGGCGTCAAATTGTGCCGACGTTATGTACCTTGGCTGCCATGCTGAGCGGTTTTTTTAGTATTCTTTTTTCGCTGGAAGGACAGGCTTATTACCTGTTGTCGGCAAAATTCATCATGCTGGCCATGATTCTGGACGGAATTGACGGTAATTTGGCGCGTTGGCTGAAGGGGACAAGCGCTTTTGGCGCGGAACTGGATACATATGTTGACATGACGGCTTTTGGTCTGGCGCCGGCCATTCTGATTTATCAGGTGGCGCTTGATCGGCATGACGACTGGCGTATCATGATGACGGCGCTTGTTGTGCTCTCGGGGGTTATTCGTCTGGCGCGGTTCAAGGTCAAGGATCCGCTGCGCGGGCAGGGCGGCTATTGCGGCTTGCCGATCACCGCCAGCGCCGGTTGGGTGGCAATCTTCGTCTTTTTAAGCGAGACGCATGCTCTGGGCGAATGGTTCCGGCTCGGGCAGGGGCCGGTTGGCGTTATTTTTCTGCTGGGAGTCTTGGTGATGATTACTTTGCAGGTTTCAAATGTGCGTTACCCCAAGCCGACCAAGGTGGCTTCCGTATTCACGGCCTGCGTTGTGCTTGTGGCGCTGCTCTTTGTGCGCAACAAATATATTGCTCCAAATGCGGCTTTGGTGATCATGATTTTAGGCGTGTTGTATCTGATTTTTGGTCCGCTTTATTTGCGCCTTAAAAACATGCGTGCCGAAAAATGTTCTGCCAATACGGAGTCATGAAGAAAAAAACGGCGGATAACCAGACCGATACGATTGAAGCCGTGGTTGCAGATATGTTTGCTTATCTCGGCAGTCTTCGGGAGGAAGGGGTGGCGGAAGTGGAATTGTTCAGTATGGCCGGGAAAGCTGCGGATGCCGGCAAGAGCGCAGGCAATTCTCAAGGCCAGGAAGCATTACGCCAGATCGCTGAAGAAGCGGCTGCCTGCCAAAAGTGTTCCTTATATTCTTCCCGCCGTTGTTCTGTGCCGGGTCAGGGCTGTTTGACGCCGGAGATTCTCTTTGTCGGCGAGGCGCCTGGTGAAGATGAAGACCGCCAGGGCGTGGCCTTCGTCGGGCGGGCAGGGCAGTTGCTGACGCGTTTGATCAATAAAATGGGGTACGCGCGCGACGAAGTGTTTATTGCCAATATTTTGAAATGTCGTCCGCCGGATAATCGCCGTCCCTTGCCTGAGGAAATGGAAGCCTGCCTTCCTTTTTTACGGCGGCAGATTGAAATATTGCGTCCAAAGGTGATTGTTCTGCTTGGTGCGGTTGCACTGGAGGCGCTTGTTTCGCCGCTGGCGCGTATTTCCAAATCACGCGGGACATGGATGAATTACGCTGATACGCCCATGATGCCAACCTATCATCCGGCCTACCTTTTGCGGAATCCCAAGGCTATGTGGGATGTTTGGGCGGACATGGAAAAAGTGCTTGCCCGTTTGGGGCGCACGGCTGTTCCTGCCGACAAACCCGTTTGATTGCGGCAGGCGCGATGATCAGCCGGCATGGAAGTGATTGTTCTTGAAAGTAACTTTCGGGGTCTTCGCCGGCATTTTCGGCGAAAGCTTGCGATTCAGCAAGCGTAACGGATTGTCGCGTCCGACGGACCATAATTCCTTTTCCGTTAAAAGTTGCTGGTCGGCCAGGAAGTTCATGCATTGCAGCATGGTTGCCGATGATCCGGCCAGGTAGGGGGTGCCCTGATAACCTATGCGTCCGGAAGGCTCCAATACGGCCGCATGTCCTTGAAAATCATAGATGCCTGGTTTAAGTCCGCCAAGATAGGAGGCATCGCTGACGACAATTGAGCGCCTGGTTGTCTTGGCGCGCAGCGCTACCTTGATGAAGTCGGCTGGAAGATGATGGCCGTCTGTGATGAGAATGGCCGAAAGTTCATCGCTGGCCAATTGCCACCAGATTGGATTTTGATGCCGGTTGATCATGTTCGGCATGCCGTTCCCAAGATGGGTGCAGAGGCGCGCGCCATTTTGAACTGCGGCTTCCATGTCTTTATCCTCGGCCAGATGATGTCCCATGGAAACGACGACGCCGTGCGATGCCGCATAACGAATTAGTTTCATTGCTCCGGGTCTTTCCGGCGCCAGGGTCAGGATGATAATGTTGCCTTCTGCCCATTCCTGAAGACGCTTGAACGTGTCAACATTCGGTTTCTGAATATGTTTTGGCGGATGCGCGCCGCGCGCGCCTTCAATCGGCGAAATAAAAGGGCCTTCCATGTGTATCCCGAGGATGTGATGTT
>CAZMFH010000163.1:3881-5775 GCA_964565485.1 uncultured Verrucomicrobiota bacterium
GCCTGCGCAAAGAGCGGCAAGTTGCGTTGAAAAACCGACATTGAACTTGTAATTATCGTTGGGCAATAGGCGACCGTCCCAGATTTAACCAGAAAACGAGTCGCTTTGCGTATTTGCTCAAGCGTCAGATCCGGAGCCGAGAAGTGTATTCCGACATATCCGTTTTGTTGAATATCCACGAATCCTTGGTAAGGCATTTTTTTGAATCTCCATTTTTTACTGATACCTGTTAGTGTCTTAAACTACAGCAACTGCCCAAAAAGACAAGAAAAATTGGAGGGGAACAAGGCATGCCATCCAATCATACGAACCAATTCCCCCTGGAGGGCTGGGTTACACCCCAGCCTTTTCCGCTCGGAAAGACGGCTCGGCCGGGACGCCTCGCCCCACCATTGCGGTCAAATTTGTGTTTGGTAGGGCGAGTCTTCAGGGCGAGCCTTGTGCTTGTAGCTTGCACATTCGAACGGCAGTCTTTGGTTGTGGTCGCAGGCCGCCTTGTTTCAGTTTGTCCGCCAGGGTGGTGTGGCAGGAAGCAATTTGTCGAATTCCGTAATTAAAGCTTTTTCATAGCTTCCGCGATATGTACCGGATATAAATTTACCGAAAGCTTCTTTGTGGAAAAGTTCCCATGATGAAGCTTCATGTCCCGGATTGATTGGAAAAAAAAGACCGTTCACGGACTGAGCCGCCTTTAAGTCGCCAGGCGCATCGCCGATCATCAGGATATTATCGGGGGCATATTTGTTTTGCGCCGCCATTTGGAGGTGCTCTGCTTTTGAGCCAAGCTCTTGTCCGGCAATGATTGCGACATAATCGGACAAGCTGTTTTCCTGCCACTCGCGCATCAATGCCTCTGTCGGCGTCTGGGAAACGCATATTGCGTCTGCATGTTGGCGGATTGCGTCAAGACTTTCGCGCGCCCATTGAAACGGCGCGATTTTTTGGACCGTTCGGGCGATTTCCGCGTTTACCGCCATGCTCCAGTCCAGAATGGTGGCCAGTTCGGTGTCGCCGGTTTGGCAGACAACTTTTTCAAGCTCCTGGTTGCTGAGCGGAACACCCGAAGCGATGAATTGCTTCAATGACCGGAATTCCGGCAACTTGACGCCAGCGGCTGTTACTTCCGGGCGTTCACGCAACAGCTCAATTGTTTTCAGCAGGCAGGGGAAACGATTCGTGCCGCGCTGTTTGCTGTAAAGATTGACGAATTCAGCCGTTTCGCGTAGGTGTTTTTCAATTTTTTCAAGATGCCATTGGGCGATAATAAGCTTGTGGAAACATTGCTTTTGCTTGATTTCCATGGTTGGAAAGACGCAACCATCGGAATCAATGCCGACGAATTGGGCATGCAATGGCTGAAAATTTATCAGATCAGCCTGAGTAAATTCACGCGGCTGGCTCATGGCGCTATAACGCATGCGGAAAACAACGCTGTTTTCCGCATGCGTCCTTTAACTTAAACCGTGTAAATGGATGCTGCGGTTGCTCCGCCGCGCCCGGTCCAGTTTGTATGAAAGAATTGGCCGCGTGGTTTGTCAATCCGTTCGTAGGTATGCGCGCCAAAATAGTCGCGCTGCGCCTGCAGGAGATTGGCCGGCAAACGCTCGGAACGGTAACCGTCGTAATAATTCAAAGCGCTGCTGAGCGCGGGGGCCGGGATGCCGAGCCTGACGGCGGTTTCGATTACGCGCCGCCAAGATTGCTGCGCCTTTTTGAGCGCTTCGGCAAAGAATGGGTCAAGCAGGAGATTGACCAGGCCGGGGTTCTTGTCGAAGGCCTCCTTGATTTTGCCCAGGAACGCGGAACGGATGATGCAGCCGCCGCGCCACATGAGCGCGATGCCGCCGTAATTGAGGTTCCAGCCGTAGGTCTTGGCGGCGGCGCGCATGAGCTG
>CAZMFH010000164.1:0-5772 GCA_964565485.1 uncultured Verrucomicrobiota bacterium
TAAAACGCTCCGCTGATTGCTTTTATATGGTTTATTGCCTGCAAATGTCCTTTGGCATTGTCTTGCCAATGATCATATTGATTTTTGTCGAGCATGGGCAGGAATAATTTGGCAAAGATTTTGTGGACAGCCTTGATTTCTCCGTCAAGAAATGCCGCCCCCAGAATGGCTTCCATTGTGTCGGTAATGTTTGAATTACGCTTTCGTCCGCCGCTGTTTTCTTCGCCTTTGCCCAGTTGAATAAAAACTCCAAGATTGATGCTGCGTCCAACCTGTGCAAGCGCCTTGCCGCTGGCGATGCTGCTGCGCATTGTTGTCAGTGCGCCTTCTTGTAAGTCAGGATGGTTTTTGAAGAAATAGGCGCTGGCCACAAGCCCCAGGGCGGCGTCGCCGAGAAATTCAAGGCGTTGATTGTCCGAGTCAATTCCAACGCTTTCAAAACGGAATGAGCGGTGGGTGAGCGCCATGGCGAGGAGTTGACGATTGCGGAATTTGTAGCCGAGGCTTTTTTCGAGCGCTTGATAGGGGTTTTTGGAAAAGAAATTCATGAGCGCGGATGGAATTTTTCGTGAATGCTCTTGAGGCGTGTTTGATCAATGTGCGTGTAAATTTGGGTTGTGGTGATATCGGCGTGTCCGAGTAGTTCCTGAATAACGCGCAGCGGCGCGCCGTTATCAAGCATATGGCTGGCAAAAGAATGGCGCAATGTATGAGGATAAATATTTTTGGCGATGCCGGCTCTGCGCGCGTAATGTTTGACTGTTTTCCAAACGGTTTTGCGGTTCAGCGCCCGTCCATAACGCGAAAGAAAAACAGTCCGATTGGCCGGATCCACATTATGAGTTGGCCTGGTGTATTGGATGTAATGGCTTAAAATGGCGCCGGTCTTTTGGGCAAACGGCACAACGCGTTCCTTGCTGCCCTTGCCGATACAGCGCAGATAACCGACATCAAAATGCAGATCATTCAGCGTTAGTTGGCATAATTCCGATACGCGCATGCCGGTGGCATAGAATGTTTCGAGAATTGCCCGGTCGCGAACAGCGCAGTAGGTTTCGCCCTCCGGCGCGGCCAATAGTTTTTCAACTTCCTTGCCGGAAAGGGTTGTCGGCAGGATTTTCCATAGTTTTGGCGAATCCATGGCCTCGGTTACGTCCTGGGCAAGCAATCCTTCCTGTCGCAAATAACGAAAGAAAATTTTAATTGAAACAAAAAAACGCGCCAGGGAATTGGCGCTTAGTCCTTGTCCTTTGGTTTCGAGCAGACAGTCGAGAATGTGGCGGCGCGAAACGGCATTAAAGGTTGTGATTTGTTTGAGTTCCAGGAAGCGGACGAATTTTTCCAAATCGGCGCGATAAGCCGACTGGGTGTTGACGCTTAACCCGCGTTCAAGCGCAATATAATCAATAAATTGAGCAACCAGTGCGCGCATGAGTGCTATTTACATTCCGGCGGCAGATTCGCCCATGCGTTCGTGTTGGCCGGAATGCTGTTGGCGGCGAACCCTGCTCCGGCAATGGTATATTCGAGATTTTTGAGCGCGATTTCCATCGAGTTGTATTTGATGGTGATCTGGCGCTCTTGAAAGTCCGGGGTCATGGAGAAGATGCCGGTTTGTTGCATAAAAGCATCCTGAATCAAGCGCGCACAAGCCGCGTTTTTCAATTCGGGCACCTTAATGGTAACAGTGCGTATGTCGTTTTTACGGCAGCCGCTTAACAGGCTTGCGCAAACCAACAATCCCAAAAAGCAGATAAGGGTTTTATTCATGGGCTAAATGCGGTTTCCTCTCTTAACTTGGTGTTGTAGTCCGTTATTTTGGCATAGGCAATTGATAAGGGCCGAGTGATTGATATCCGGAGCTTGAAAGCCGCGCGAAAAATTTTCCGCCGTCGCGGATATCAAGCAAGTCAGCCAGTCGGTCCCCATCAAAATCGTTTGCCAGGACAGCGCCGGTAAGCGCCAAAGACAACAAGGGGGTTGGCGCATAATTGTTTCCGGAGAGCCAGATCTTGGCGTTGCCTTGGTCGTCAATAACCAGCGGGTCAGCCTTTGCGTCGCCATCAAAATCGGCTGCCAGGGGCGTTCCGTGCATGTTGAATAAATATGGTCCGCTGGGCGCGGCATAATTGGCTGATGAAAACCAGATGCGCCATTTGCCTTGCTGATCAACAATGCCAAGGTCGGCAAATCCGTCGCCATCAAAATCCGCGACAACCGGTTTGCCTGTATGGCCGATGGGGATGGGGGTCGGCTGGTAACGGTTATGTGAGAAATGGACAATCAATCGGGCTTGTTGATCAAGGATTATCGGATCAGCCAGGTTGTCCTGGTCGAAATCGCCGGCTGCCGGCTCGCCGATTATCCCCAACGGATAGGCGCCGCAAAAACGATAACCGGAACCGGAAAGCCATAACATCCATGTGCCTTGCCCATTGATCGCGGCAATATCCGGCAAACGATCGCCGTCGAAATCAGCTGCCACAGCTTTGAGATCATCTTCAGGCGGATCAAGGTTGGTGGGATGGGAAAAAAGGCCAATGTCTGTGCCGACCATCAATTCGTCCCAGTAAATTGTGTTGATTTGTGTGCCTGCCGGATAGATCATTGAGTCGCTGGTGGTCCATTCCGCGGCGCCATTGGGCAGGTAATAGAGCGTGATGCCTATGGCGGTAATCGGAACAGGGTTGGTTGCGGAATCGAAGCCGATGGTGATCAGCGGTCCACGCCAGTTCGGATTGGCATGCGGTCGCGCGTCGGCAGGCAACCCGTTGGTTGAAAGCGCCGTCCATGTTCCGTCGGCAGGTTTATAAAACAAAACCGGCGCATAATTTGTCCGCATTCCGGACGCATAAATCCCGCCGGTTTCATCCATGGCCAGTTTGCGGATGCCGAGCGCGGCAGGCGCCAATGTTATCTTGGAGCTTGCGCCGCCGATTACCAGGCGATATATGTGGCCGGCGCCGGTAGTGGCGTTGGTGTTATGTGCCGCGGCAATGTAGGCGACGGATTGGCCGCTTTCAGTTGTCAGCAGAATATCATTGATATTCAATCCAGCGGTTTCATCCGCCAGTTGTTGGTATGCAAAATCTGTGCCGCCGTTGGTGCTGATCATCAGGCCGCCCAAAAGATTGGGCTGTATTTGATAGATGCCGGCCAAAACAAGAGCGCCGGAGACTTTTAAAGATGAAATAAAGGTTGGTGAAGCTTCATCCGGCGGAGCGTAACAAATCGTCCAATTCCGGCCGCCGTCGGTGGTTTTATAAATACGGTGATTGCCGGCATAGGCGGTCAGGCCGTTTGTGTCCGACCGATCTACAGCTACAGCATTGTATGGAGCGCCGTCGCCGTTTGGGAACATGGCCTGCGACCAGACAGGCGCATTGGGGAATCCGGTTGCGCAACGCACACCTGATTTAGAGGCGGTCCAGGCAACATGTTTGGCGTCGGTCATGTCAAAGTCATTGATTTGCACGGCGGTCAGTCCTTCGCAGATATCGAAGATATCTGCGCCGGCGTTGGTGGTTGTGCCGATGGCCAGGTCAGTTGTTAGATAAAAGACGTTGCTGTTGTTTGGATCGGCAGCAGCCGGTCCGTCGTTGGGGTTGGAATCCCGTGTGCCGCCGGGGTGGGGGATTTGGACCCAGGAACCGTCAATCCCCTTGTTGGTGCTCATGGCGCTGCCGCAGATGACCGTGTAGTTTGCGGCATCGCCGGTAAATGTTATTTCGCCGGCGCCGCCGCCAATCCCCGGATTAACCAGCACCCATGATGCGCCGTCATCATCGGAATAGACGACTTTTTTGCCGTTATCGCTGCCGGCGACAAACAGACGACCATCCGGCGCAATGCCGAATGTAAGGGCTTGCCAGTTTTGCACGACGTTGGTGACGTTTTTGGTCGTAAATGTTGTGGCGGATGATATGTTTCCGTAATTGTCGGAAGTTTTTTTGATAATCAGTCCGTTGTCTTTATCCATCAGGTAGACTTGTCCTTGTTCAGGCGCCGGATTAACCGCCATGACCAGGAAACAGGGCAGGGCAAAGCCTGAGTCTAAAAGTGTCTTGGCGCCGGTTATGTCCCCGGCATTGTTCATGGCGGCGGCCATCAATTGGTTGCCGCCGACTATGGCGAGCAAGGTGTTGTTGCGGATCATGAGTTTGCCGGCGGAGATTTCAAGATGTTGTGTTATTGTTCCCGCTGTCATGGCGCAACTGAACAAGCCGCGATCATGAGCAAAAAACAATTTGCCTGATGCCGGGTGTCCGGCGATGCCGTTGATATTGCCGAAATTGGCGTTGGCGTCGAGATCAGGCACAACCTCAAACCGGAAAGTATTGGTGCGAAAAGGCGTCGGCAATACATGATTGATGTCTCCGTAAAACACGGAGTTGGCGCTTTCGGTGGCTGCAAAAATACGGCTGATGTTATGGCTGTTTTGCAGCGGAACGACGTCAATCGCAATGACTCTGCCGCCGTAAACCGCTTCGATTTGCGGCGTAATTCCCCCCAAAGCGAATGAATGCATACCCAGCAGCAAGCACAAAATGACGGATATCTGAGTGAGAAAGTTTTGACGTTTCATGCGTTTCTCCTGTTTGGCTTGTTGTGTTTTTTTGGCAAGCAAGCTTTTTGGGCAGATAGACATGGCGCATGGTCCAGCCAAAGGTTGGTTGGCAATCCGCAGTTTGAAGCGAAACAACACACGGCCAGCTTGCCATTCCAAGCCAAGGCTGGTCGGAGCGTCGGGATTTGAACCCGAGACCTTTTGCACCCCAAGCAAACGCGCTACCAGTCTGCGCTACGCCCCGCCAAATAAAACTGCTTTAACCATAACACGCGCCGGAAGACGTGTCAACGAGTTTGACACGAGTTTGGCATGATTTTTGTTTTGCATGAATATGTTGCTTGTTGTATTTTAAACAGGCATGGAAGAATCATCCCAGAGCTTTTTGGAGCCAAGTTCGCTATGGCATGATGCCTGGCGTCAGTTGCGGCATAATCATGTCGCGATGGGCGCCCTGGCGGTTATTTTGGTTTATACTTGTCTGGCCTTGTTCGGCGAGGCGGTTTTTCGTTATTGTCGCTGGAAAGATGTGATCCCGCCTTATCAGCGAACAAATTTACACGCAGAATATCTGCCTCCAAGCGTTCTGCGGCATCCGTTTGCGCAGGTTTTGGCCGAGAATGGCGGAGCGGTTTCCGGTATGCGGCGCATTGCCGGCGGATTGCGCAATCTATGGCGGCATCCGCTTGGCACGGATAATCTGGGGCGCGATGTTCTTCATCGCGCGGTACAGGGGACGCGCATCGCTTTTCAGGATGGTATTGTAACTGCCTGTATTGCCATTCCGATCGGGGTAACTCTCGGTTGTCTGGCGGGTTATTTTGGCGGGCGGGTTGATGATTTTATTGTTTGGTTGTATTCATCGTTTGCTTCAATTCCCGGTTTGCTTTTGATTTTGGCAATTGCCATGGTGGTTGGCAAGGGGTTGATGGGGGTATATTTGGGGATTGGCCTGACAACCTGGGTCAACCTTTGCCGTTTAATTCGCGGCGAGGTCATGAAACATAAAACCCGGCCTTATGTTCAGGCCGCGCGCGCGCTTGGGTATGGCCCGTTTCGTATAATTTTTCGGCACATTCTCCCGAATGTCTTTCATCTGATCATTATTACTTTTTCGCTCCGTTTCCCGGCGGCAATTTCGACCGAGGTGTTTATGAGTTTTTTGGGCATTGGCGTGCAGAGCGAACCCTCTTGGGGCATCATGG
>CAZMFH010000165.1:0-5686 GCA_964565485.1 uncultured Verrucomicrobiota bacterium
ATTGGCGGAAGAAAGATGCGCGATTTTCATGGTATTTCAGGTTTCCTGAATCTGAATGCGCATGGTGGCGTTGTTGAGCGCTTCGGTGTGCGACTGTGGCGCAGCCGGCTTCAGTCCGGCCGGCATGGCGGCCAGAAGCGTTGTCAGGGCGTTATTCAATGATTCCATGTTGTTGCGGATTACGTGCACAGCCTTGGCCTTTTCCGGCAGCATAAGTTGTGCTTTCAGGTGATCGGCCTGGGAGAGGATAACAAAAGGTTTGGTGCAATTAGGACAACGTCCGCGCTTGCCGATATCCGTATCGCGCAGCCATAGTTTCTGGCCGCAGGATGGACAGCTGATTTTAAAATCCACCTCGCCTTTGTCGCGCAGCATGAAAATGGCGGTTGGAATTTCGAGTTGATCCGGCAAATAACGATAAATCGTCTTGATTTTTTCGAGCGAGAGCACATCAAGAAAGCGGACCGCTATGATAATGGCTGCGGCGCGGCTTAGAAATTCCTCAAAAGACGGGTCCTGGCCGGGATCGCCGGAAATTGTGTCAAAACTGATCCGGTGATTATTGATTTTTACTTCGGCGCTCTGGTCTGTGGCGATGGGCGCCAATAACTCGTCGGCCAATTCGCGGTAGACGGAAAGAACAAGCATATGAATTTTATGGTCAGCACTCATGGCAAACTCCTTGTCTCGCTTCAAGCGCATGCAAGAATAATGCGCAAGCACCTCAATTGCAATAATGGCTCAAATGCAAATACTTTATGCTTTTTTGTTTTTGAATCAAGCAAAAAGCAGCGAGTTTTTGTCCTTGTTTGGCCAAAACTTTTCCGGCATACTGTTCCGGATTTTGCGCTTGGCAGGTGTGCTGCCGCATAAAAATGCTTTGGTTCCCTTGCTTTGCCGAATTTGTCTTTTGTGTCTGCAGGTTGAATATTACGGGTCGGGCCCGTTTGTTTTCAGGGTTATTGCGACGCCTTGCGGGCGTTTTGGGGGGAATGTTGCGGTTATGATCAAAACTCAATTTGAAGAAGCTTGCGCCGGCAGGGTAACGCCATACATGCAGATGGCGGCCAAAACAGAAAATGTTGCTGCGGAAACAATTTGCGCGGAACTGGCTGCCGGGCGCGCGGTCTTGCCGGCCAATCCCGGGCATGTTGCCCTCAAGCCGGGGATTATCGGTCGTGCTTTTCGCACCAAGGTCAATGCCAATATCGGTCGCTCAATGCAGTGTTCGGATATGGCGTCCGAACTTGCCAAATTAAAAACCGCTCTGGCGGCCGGAACGGATTGTGTCATGGATTTAAGTGTCGGCAGCGATTTGGCGGATTTGCGTCGGACATTGCTGGCCGCTTGTCCGGTGCCTTTTGGCACGGTGCCGATTTATGAGGCTGTTTCGCGCTGTGGCGGTAAAATCGAAAATTTTGAGCCGGAAATTCTTTTTCAGGTGATTGCCGAACAGGCCGAGCAAGGTGTTGATTTCATGACGCTGCATGCCGGTTTTCTGCGCGCGCACATCCCGCTGGCGGTTAAACGTCTGGCGGGCATTGTCAGTCGCGGCGGCGCAATTATGGCCAGCTGGATGGCCAGAACCGGTCTGGAAAATCCGCTTTATTCCAATTGGGATGCGGTTTTGGATATTTGCCGCGCACATGACATAACGGTTTCGCTGGGCGACGGCTTGCGGCCCGGTTGTCAGGCTGATGCCAGTGATGCGGCGCAATTTGCCGAATTGGAGCAATTGGGCGCATTAGTGCGACGTTGCCGCGCCAAAGGCGTCCAGGTTATGGTTGAAGGTCCCGGGCATGTTCCGTTTGACCAGATCCAAATGAATATCGAACGCGAAATGCAGGTTTGTGATGGCGCTCCGTTTTATGTGCTTGGTCCGGTGGTTACGGATGTTGCGCCGGGTTATGACCATATCACGGCCAGTATCGGGGCCACGGCGGCTGCTTATTACGGGGCAACTTTATTGTGTTATGTAACGCCTTCCGAACATCTCGGTTTGCCGACGGAAGCGGAAGTGCGTGAGGGGATTATGGCCTTTCGGATCGCCGCGCATGCGGCCGATGTGGCGCGCAAACTTCCCGGCGCGCGCGCCTGGGATGACGCCATGACGCGCGCCCGGATCGGATTTGATTGGAAGAAACAATTTGAGCTGGCGCTTGACGGCGAACGCGCCCGCCTGCGTTTCCGGCAAAACCGCAAGGATGCGCCGGCCATGCAGGATCATTGTTCAATGTGTGGGGCGGATTTTTGCGCCATGCGGATTTCGCGCGATCTTGCCCGACAAGTAAGTAACAATCAAGGCGCTTGAAAATATGCCGCCCTTTTCCTTATTCATGGCTTTGAAGTATCTGAAGCCCAAGCGCTCCTGGCTGGCGGTTATTTCGATTATTTCGGTGATCGGTGTCATGCTGGGGGTGGCCGTTTTGATTATTGTGCTTTCGGTCATGAGCGGGTTTGACGACATGTGGCGTGAAAAAATACTGGGGTTTGACGCGCATATAACGGTTACGCGCGCCGGTGTTATTGATGATGACGCGCGCCTGCTGGAAATGATCGGCGATGTTCCCGGAGTGGATGGCGTTGCGCCTTATGTTCAGGGGCTGGTTTTTGTTCAGCACGATGGGATGGTTCATACCCCCGTTATGCGCGGAATTGATGTCGAGCAGGAACTGAAAACCAGCCGGTTGCCCCGCCATATGGTTGCCGGACGGTTCGATATGGACGAGGATGAGGTCGTTCTGGGGCGGGAATTGGCGCGGCGACTGGGCGTGGCGGTGGGCGATAAACTGTTGATTTATGCCCCGCAAAGTTTTATTGCCGGACGGGATGAGGTCAGCCTGCCGGTGGAAATGCGCGTTGCGGGCATATTCGAGATCGGCATGTGGGAATATGATATCGGCTTTATTCTTGTTTCCATTTCCACGGCGCGCGATCTTTACGGAATGCATGAAGGCGCGCATGCCTTGCGGGTTATGACGGTTGATCCTTTCCGCGCTGCCGGCACAGCCGCGCGCATTGCCGAAAAACTGCGCGGCGATTATCCCGATGTGCGCGCGCAAACCTGGATGGATCTCAATCGCCAGCTTTTTGACGCTTTGCGTGTTGAAAAAAACATGATGTTTTTTTTGCTGATCTTTATTGTGCTTGTGGCGGCCTTCGGCATAACCAATACGCTTATTATTGTGGTTGTGCAAAAGACCAAGGAAATCGGCTTGCTCAAGGCGCTTGGTTTTTCTTCCGGCAGCGTGATGCGCGTCTTTTTCTGGCAGGGCTGGATTCAAGGCCTGGCGGGCACGGTCCTGGGTATTGCGCTTGGCCTGGTAACACTGCACTATCGCAACAATCTGATGCGCGTCATGGCGTCCTTGCTCAAGATGGAGCTTTTTCCAAAAGAACTTTATCACCTCAGCGAAATACCGGCGCGGACGGCGCCGGGCGATGTCGCCCTCGTGGTGGCGCTTTCGCTTGTTATCTGCACGCTGGCCGGCATTTTGCCGGCCTGGCGGGCGGCGCGTTTGAATCCGGCCCAGGCGTTGCGTTATGAATGAAGCCATCCAACATGCTGGAGAAAAGCAATTCGTTCAAAAGGAGCGGATGGAAATTTTGCGCGCCGGGAATCTGCGCAAGGATTACACGCTCGGCCGCGCGTCTTTGCCGGTGCTGAAAGATGTTTGCTTGAGCGTTTATGCCGGGGAGGTTGTTGCGATTGTCGGCGCCAGCGGCGCGGGCAAAAGCACGTTGCTGCATATTCTTGGCGCGCTCGATGCGCCGACCGGTGGCCAGGTGTTTTTTCGCGGCCAGGATGTCTATGCGCTTTCGTCCCGCCGCCGCACGGTGTTGCGCGCCCAGAGCATTGGTTTTGTCTTTCAATTCTATCATCTGTTTCCGGAGCTTGATGTGCTTGAGAATGTCATGTTGCCCGGTTTGAGCGCATTCAGCCGTGTGTCCGGAGACCTGCGCGCGCGCGCCGGCAAGCTTTTGGAGTCGGTCGGGCTTGCCCAGCGTAAAAATCACCGCCCGATGGAATTATCCGGCGGCGAACAGCAGCGCGCCGCGCTGGCCCGCGCGCTTATTAACAATCCCGAGCTGGTATTGGCTGATGAGCCGACCGGCAATCTTGATTCCGTTACCGGCGCGCAGGTGCTGGACATGCTTTTCGGTCTGACGCGCAATGCGGGGCATACGCTTGTGCTTGTTACCCACAATCAGGATTTGGCCCGGCGTTGTGACCGTGTTCTCCGGCTTGCGGATGGCTGCATGTTAAGTTCCTGAAGCCATGTTTCCCGAAATCATCAGGCAAAAGCTGCGCGACCTGCCCGATCAGCCGGGTTGCTATATCATGCGCGACCGGCGCGGACGGATCATCTATGTCGGCAAGGCTGCCTCCTTGCGCCAGAGAGTGCGTTCATATTTTCGCCGCGCAGCGCGGCGTCGGGCCGATCCCAGGTTGAGCGGCCTGATCGGAAGTATCGCCGATTTCGATGTCTTGCCGCTTAAAACCGAGGCGGACGCCCTCTTGACCGAAAGCAAGCTGATCAAGGATTATCGTCCGTGGTTTAATGTTAAACTGCGGGATGACAAGCGCTTTTTGCTTCTGCGCGCCGATCCGGTTGGCAGCTTTCCGCGCTTCCGGCTTTGCCGCCTGGCGCGGCATGACGGCGCGCTTTATTTCGGTCCCTATGTGTCTTCCGCTGCGGCGCGCGCCGCGCTGGAATTTGTGGAAAAACGTTATGGCTTGCGCAAATGTGCCGCCACTGCGCCCGGTCCGGAGGAACACAGGCATTGCATTAACGATATTGTGCGTTTTTGTTCCGCGCCCTGCATCGGCAAAACCGATGGCGCCGGATATCAACGTAATTTCGAGGAGGCTTGCGCTTTTTTGCGCGGCGCGCGCCCGGCGGTTTTTAAGGAAGTGGAAGCGGCCATGGCGGAAGCGGCGCGCGAATTGCGTTTTGAAAAGGCAGCCGCATTGCGCGATACCTTGCGTTTGCTCCGGGCGGCCGTCAGGCAGCGCGCGCATATCGCGCGCGCCCCCGGCTTGACTCAGGCGGAAGGTTTGGCGGGTGTGCGCGCGCTGCAGGAGGCGCTGGGGCTGCAAGAAATTCCGCATCGCATTGAAGCTTGTGATCTCTCCAATATTTCCGGAACGCTTGCTGTCGGCAGTCTTGTTGTTGCCATTGATGGCATTGCGCGTCCGGAGCATTACCGGCGTTTCCGTATTCGGACCGCCGCGACCAGGGATGATCCGGCCATGATGGCGGAATTGGTGCGCCGCCGGTTTGGTTCGGATAACAACGTCCAACCGGATCTGCTGCTGGTTGACGGCGGCATTACCCAGTTGCGCGCTGCGCTGGCCGAGCTGGCGCGCGCCGGTTGCGCGAAAATCCCGGTGGCCGGTCTGGCCAAGCGTTTGGAAACGATTTTTTACGGTCAACGCCGGCTGTTACTCGAAAAAAATTCGCCGGCCTTGCATGTGCTCCAGCGCTTGCGCGACGAAGCACACCGCTTTGCCCTGGCTTATCATCGGGAATTGCGCGCCAAACGCCTGCGTGAATCGGGTTTGGATGAAATTCCCGGAATCGGCGCCCGGCGGAAACAGATATTATTGCGCCACTTCGGCTCGCTTTCGCGTGTCAAACAGGCTGCAGAAGAGACCATTGCCGCTGTGCCCGGCATCGGTCCG
>CAZMFH010000166.1:0-1509 GCA_964565485.1 uncultured Verrucomicrobiota bacterium
GAGATGGTATGGGCGCAAAACGTTTTTTGGCGGTGGATTTGGGCGCTTCGGGCGGCAAAGGTTTTGTCGGATCATTTGAAGATGGCGCTTTTGCCATGCGCGAGATTCATCGTTTTGCGCATGAATGTGTTTCGTTTTACCAGCCTGATCAAACCGGCAAGCTGGTGGAGCGCATGTATTGGGACGATGTTGCGCTTTATGCCAATATCCTGGAATGCTTGCGCGCCTGTCGGCGCGAATTTGGTCCGGAGCTGGATGCGATTGGCATTGATGCATGGGGCGCGGATGGTCAGTTCATCACGCCGGATGGCGAGGTGCTGGGCAAGGTTTATGCCTATCGCGATCATCGGCTGGACAATATGGCCGATGAACTCAAGGCTTGCATGCCGGCAGAAGAAATCTATGCGCTTACGGGCATCCATTTCCAGCCTTTTAATGTCAGTAATCAGATTTTATGGTTTTTGCGGAATCGTCGGAGCTGGCTGGCGCCCGGTTGCCGTTATGCGCCGATTCCGGCTTTGTTTTACTATTATTTGGGCGGCGTGCTGAAGATTGATTCCGCCTGGGCCAGTGTGACCCAGTTGATGGATGCCGCAAGCCGTTCCTGGAGCGCGGAAATTTTGCGCCGTCTTGATATTCCGCCCGAAATCTTGCCGGAAATCGTGCCGCCCGGTTCCGTGATTGGCGCACTGCTCAAGCCGATTGCCGATGCGGTTGGCCTGCATCAGGCGCAACTGGTGGCGGTTGGCTCGCATGATACCGCCAGCGCTTATGCCGCCGCGCCGGTTGATAATCCGCGCGAGGCGCTGATTATAAGCTCCGGCACCTGGTCGCTGGTTGGCCGTCTGATCCCGCAGCCGATCACCAATGCGGCGGCTATGGCCGCCAAGCTGAGCAATGAAGGCGGAATCGGCAATGTGCGTTTGCTTAAGAATTGCATGGGCGGCTGGCTGGCGCATGAGTTGCGGCGCGGTTGGCGCGCGCTTGACGGACGCGCAATGGAATGGGATGAGCTTTACCGGCAGGCGCGCGCTGCTCTGCCGTTCCAGGCCTTGATTGATCCGGATGATCCCTGTTTCTATAATCCAAAAGACATGGAGCAGGCCATGGCCGAATATTGCATCAGAACCGGGCAGGTTCCCCCCGCAACGCGCGGCGGTTTTGTGCGCATGGCTTACGAGAGCCTGGCGCTCCAGTATCGCCGCATCAATGATGATATTGCGCAAGTCAGCGGCGCGCGTTCGAAAGTTGTCCATATTGTCGGCGGCGGTTCGCGCAATGAATTGTTGAACCAGTTTACGGCGGACGCCTTGGGCTTGCCGGTTGTGGCCGGACCGGTTGAGGCGACGGCCATTGGCAATATCATGGCGCAGGCGATGGGTTTGGGTTTGATTCGCTCGCTGCGCGATACGCTGCCGATCATCAAGCAGGCTTTTCCGATCAAGGAATTTAAGCCGCGCGACACCGCCGCATGGGACGTTGCCTATGAGCGTTTTGTCAATCTCAAGG
>CAZMFH010000166.1:1519-5571 GCA_964565485.1 uncultured Verrucomicrobiota bacterium
AAACTCACGTTTTGAAAGAATTCATGGAAGTGATGAATTCAATCCTGCCAAAATTCTTTTATGCTGACGGCTAAATGGATGCAATTTATTTTTGCTCGCGATACGCCATGGGACAGCTGCCGGTTTCTTTGAGGAATGCCTGATCGAAAGACGAGGTTGAGACAAAACCGGCGGCAGTCGCGATTTCCTTGATGCTTAAAGAACTCTTTTTGAGCATCACGGTTGCTTTCTGTATCCGCGCAATGTGGATGTATCTTCCCAAACTCATGTGCATTTGGCGGCGGAAAATCAAGCGCAGGTGGCTGGCCGATACTCCCGCGGCGGCGGCAATGCGCGGAATGGTCAGGTGCCGGTCTAAATTTGTTTGGATCATTTGGAGCGCTTTGCTGACAATACGGCTGTGATTATACAAGTTCGGTTTGAAGGCCGGTTTGGAGGTTTGATTGGTTCCCGCCGGAATTGCCGGCGCGTGCGGCAGGGCGTTTAAGAGCAATGCGAGCCGCAAAGCGAGTTCATTTGCGCGCTCGCTTTCCGGCGCCGGCGCAAAATACGTGTCCAGGCAATCGTTCATCAGCCGTCTGATTTTGGTGGTGATCATACGCGGATGATCTTGCAAAAGTTCTGCCGCATCCCAGTTTGAAATTTCAAATGTAAATGAAAGCCAGCAGAGCGGCGATGGTGTGGGAATAACATAATGATATTGATAGGGGACTACCAGATTGAATGTTTGTTCAGGAAAGATTACTCGTTTATTGTTGATGCAGAGTGCGCCGGATGTCTTGAGATTGAATGTTAGCACGAAGCGGTGATGAATGGAGTAATAACTTGTTTTGTGATTCTTGCGGCAGAAGATATTAATTTGATCCGGCAACGACTGGTTGAATGTTTTCAGGCAGGCGTAATAGTTGATTGGTTCGCGCGCCAGAATGTTTAAATATTCCGGCCGGGTTGCTGTCGGCGCGTCTTTATTTCGTTTCATGTCATCACACAGGTAAATAATCAATTTTCTAAACACATTAATCGCGTTTTCGTGAATATGCAATTGCAAATTTTTGCGGAGCGGCAAGAATATTGATATGCAAACATTGACTTCAGAAATACGTTTGCAACGGGGAGTGCCCTCATTATTCGTCAATGGCGCGCCATTCAACAAGGGCATCTACGCGCGTGGCTATGAAAGGCAGACCTGGGACAGCCTCTGGCACGACTATCGCATGCAGATAGATGCGGGTGTTGGGATGTGCATGTTTGTTTCCCATTGCGCCTCCGATTTTTACGGACGGATTGAGAACGATGTCTGGGTTAATGAGCATACCTTTGATTACAGCCATCTGGATCGTTATATGGCTGGTTTCAGGCGTATTGATCCCCAAGCGCTTGTCATGCCGCAAATCATGCTGACTCTGCCGCGCTGGTGGGAGGAACGCCGGCCCAATGAGCTGCAACGCTTCCATGACGGCGGTGTGCATGCGCAATTTTATGGCGCGCCGATTGCGGATGTGCCGCGCGATCAGGTCGTTTCGCTTGCTTCAGAGCAATGGTCGGCGGATATGACGATGTGTCTTAAAAAATATTTGGATTATGCCGAAGCTAACTACGGTGATCGCATTGCCGGTTATTTGATCGGCGGCGGTATTACCTGTGAATGGGGCTTGCTGGGCAGTTTTGACTTTATAGATTATTCGGAGCCGATGCGGCGCTATTGGCGGGAATGGGCGCTCAAGCAATATGACGGTTCTCCGCCTTATGATAGCGCATGCATCCCATCGCGTGATTTGCGCCTGCTTGCCGATGGTTCCTTTCGTAATCTTGCGCAATCGCAGGCGGCTATTGATTTTCAACGCTGTCTTTCCGATTTGACTGTTGCACGGATCATCGGGTTTTGCGAAACCGTCAAACAGCACAAAACAGCGCGTCGTAAGGTCGTGGCCACATATTATGGTTATACGCTAACCTGCCGCGAGGGCGGACTGGATTGCCACAATCAGTTTCTGGGGCGCTATGGTTGCGGCGGCTTTCAGGGCGGACATTTGGCCATGCGCAAACTGTTGCAGTCGCCGGCTGTAGATATGATTTCCAGTCCTTTCAGTTATCATAATCGGCGTCTTGGCGTTGGTGATTTTCAGCCGCACTATGCCGAAAACAGCGTCTTGCGCAACGGCAAGGCGTCTTTTTTGCAGGATGATAACCGTTCCTGGAAAGGCGAGTCCTGGAATACCATAGATCTTGGCTATTATCCTGAACCGGAAAATTTTCTGCGGCAATTACGGCGCTCCTTTGCGCGCCGTTTGTGCGGTGACGACCTGGTTTATTACGCCGATATATCCGGGGGCAATTACGATGATCAACGGATATTGCAGGAAATGCGCCGGCTGCAGGACAAATTTGAGGCTTATGCCCCGCTGCGCGCTGCGGCAGAAGCCGAAATCCTGATTGTTGTTGATGAGCGCGCTGTTGCCTGTCTCGGGTTGGCGAGCGGTTTGCAGTATCAGAATGTTTATCTGCAATCCTCGCAGTGGGCCTTGGCCGGAACGCCTTACCACGTCATGCTGCTTGACGATGCCGCTGCGGTTGATTTGGCTGCATATCCGCTGATTGTTTTAACCAACACAATATGTGTCTCGGCCGAACTGGAACAATTGGTTGCCCGCGCCCGCGCCGCCGACAGCAGTTTGTTGTTTCTGCCGGGCTCCGGCTTGGTCGGCGCAGGCGGATTGGATGTTCGTGCTGCCGCGCAATTGACCGGTTTGCAACTGGAATTGTTTTCCTGCGACGAGCGTTGCCTTAATGTTCGCTATAATTTGGACGGCGAATGTGGGGGGTATGGCAACGAGCGACCGCTTTCGCATTTGTTGACCGTTGCTGACGCCGGCGTGGAAATTTTGAGCGTAATTGAGGGCGACGGCCGGCCGGCATTGGCTTTCAAGCCGCGCGCCGGCGCATACGAATTAAGTCACAAAAATATTATTGATCAACCGGCGGCGGTGTGGAGAATACAGGATGCATTCGGTAAAACAAAGGCGCACTGGCATCCTTATTGGCGCAATGCCGCTTTTGTTTCATCCAACTCAGAACAGGTCAAGGTGAGTTTCTGGAACCGTCCCGCCCAAGGTGTTTTGCTGGTTGCCTCCAATCTGGGCGCGGATGAAATTGATGCGGCGATTGACGTTAAATGGTCCAAACTTGGTTATCGCGGCAAACTGGATTCGCTTGATATGTTGCCGTTTGCGGATGCCGCAATGCTGGCGAACAATTTTTTGAAGGCAAAATTGCCGCCCGGCAAATGCCGGATTATTTACGCAGCGCCTCCCGCCGTTGCGCTTTGGCCGAAAATGCGCAAAGCGCGCCAATGGGTGGAAGCGATGTTCCAGAAACGGATAGCGGAAACAAAGTTTGATCAATGGCTGGTGGTTGGACCTTTTGGCGATTCGGATCCAACGCCCTATATTCCGCCCAATGCGCGCCGTCCGGAGACACCGCCGGACTTTAACGGCATGGAAACGGTTTATGCGCCGGAAGCATGGCCAATTAAGCCGGATGCTTCCTTTGAAACAGCCGGCGGCAAACCATGCGTATGGACAAAGGCGGTGGCGGAAAATGGCGACTTGGAATTCCCGAAATGTATGCTGCGCGAGAAATGGGATTGCGCCTATGCATATACGCGCATTTGTTTTCCGACGCTTGTGCCATCATTACCCGAAAATCCTGTTGAACTACATTTTCGGAGCCACCATGCGTTCAAAATCTGGATTAATGGGAAAGAGGTCTATTCCTATGGCGGCGCGGGAACTCCGCGTTATGGCCAAAAGGCGTTGCTTATGAATGAACATGCAATTAAAATCAGCTTGCATCCCGGCTGGAATGATTTGCTGGTGAAGATGGTGGCGCGTGCCGGATCCAATTTCAAGTATGCGCTCTCCGGTTTTGGGGGCGAAGCAATTCCGCCGCTCTTGATTGAGGCGCAGGCGCCTAAAGATTAGTTGTGCGCAAACGCGCGTTAAGAATTGAGCCACTATAAGCAGCCTCTGTAAGCTTCAGGGCAAAACAAACGC
>CAZMFH010000167.1:0-5565 GCA_964565485.1 uncultured Verrucomicrobiota bacterium
TATAAAACCACAAAATCGGAAACAGCCCTTTCCTTCCCGATTGCAACGACACATTCCAGGCGCTTTTTCAAATGCCTGCTTTAAAATCGGCCGTCTTGCCTTGTTTTTTCTGCGGTGTTTGACGCAAAACGTTTATTTATTAATATATTCCGCCAAATAGCAAGCACATTTTTAAATAAAATCAAACGATGGCAACCTCCATGTGGAAAACGTCGTTGTCAATATTAACCGGCAAGACAAGCGTTTCGCAACCTTTCGGGCTTTCCAGATGATGATTCAGACCCATGACCACAGTCGGCAAACTGATAACAAAGTCATAGCCCTGCTGTTGCAACTGAGCCTTGGCCCCGCCCGCGGTCATGTTGGCCAATTCTCCAATTGCGTCCTTTAATTCCGATTCATTCACCGGGTCTTCCGCGCCCATCATCATCATCGAACGAAAAGCGCGTTCCGCAATGGCTTGTGTGAAAATCAGCGACAACCGGCCCTGAAAATGCTCGCCCGTAACCCCGATTGTGCCCGAAACAGCGCCGGACGGAAAATGATCATGCTTGACCTGCGGTTCAGCGCACAGCGCCTGCATAAAAACCATTGTTTCAAAGGTTTGCTCCAAACTGGCTTTGAAAGCAGCCAGCAGGATTTTGATTTTATCATTATCGGGCGTCGAATTATTGTTCATAAGAATAATTACTCCTTGGCTCAACGCGCAAAACAACGTTATTTTGCCATTAAAGCCTCCATTTTGGCCTTCAGCGTATCGGGCGTAAACGGCTTGACAATGTATGAGGAAACCCCCTTGGTTAAAGCTTCAATAATATCCTTCTGACCGCCCTCGGTGGTAACCATCATAATCGGAACCGAAGCATAATTAGGCATTTGCCGCACTTGCGTCGCGAAAGTCAATCCGTCCATTTCCGGCATATTCCAATCGGTCAGAATGCAGTCAAACTGTTTTTGGCCGCATTTGGCGAGCGCTTCGACGCCATTCCCGGCTTCCGCCACATTGGCATATCCGCACCGCGCCAGGGTATTGACAATTATGCGGCGCATGGTGCAGGAATCGTCCACAACCAATATCGCTTTAGTCATATCAGCCATATCTTCCTCCCCCAAGCGGCCTTTGGCCGCAACCAAATTTATTTTCTGTCCCGTTATTTTTATGCCATGATATTTTTATCCAAACTCCATTGCAGCGCCTTTTCAAACGTGCCGCAACAATACTTCCGCTATCTTTGGCAAAGGCACAATCTCACAGGCGCCTCCGCACAATGCGGCTTCTTTGGGCATTCCATAAACCACCGATGTTTTTTCATCCTGCGCCACAGTAAAAGCGCCAGCTTGACGCATTTCAAGCAACCCCTTGGCACCATCCGCCCCCATGCCGGTCAGAATGGCGCCCACCGCATTACCGGCAGCGCACTTTGCAACCGATTTGAACAAAACCTCCACGCTCGGTCTTTGGCGACAGACAAGCGGGCCATCGCGCACCTCAACATAATAACGCGCGCCGCTGCGCCTCAAAAGCATGTGCCGGTTCCCCGGCGCAATCAAAGCCAGCCCCGGAATAACCGAATCACCGTCTTCGGCTTCCTTGACGTTTATTTCGCAAATGCCGTTCAGTCGGTCGGCAAAGGATTTGGTAAAATTGGCCGGCATATGCTGCACAATTACAGTGCCGGGCGCATTTTGCGGAAAACGCTCAATCACCGCCTCAATGGCCTGTGTGCCGCCCGTCGAAGCGCCGATGGCAATTATTTTGTTTGTGGTCTGACTCAGCGCCAACCGTTCTTTTGCCGGCGCCGCCGCGCCGACATCAGCCGCGCCGACAATCCGGCCCTTGAGCGTCGCTGCGGCCCTGATTTTATCGGCCAAAGCCACGGACATATCGCCAACCGTATAGGCCGCGCCAGGCTTGCACATAACTTCCACGGCCCCGGCATTGATGGCATCCAGCGCCATTTGCCCGCCCTTTTTGGTCAAGGAGGAAACAATGATCACCGGCAGAGGGTGATACCGCATCAAGCGTTTTAGAAAAGTCAGGCCATCCATGCGCGGCATTTCGATGTCGAGCAAGACAACATCAGGATGCAACTGCACAATTTTGTCTCGTCCGACATAGGGGTCAGGCGCCGTGCCGACAATTTCAATATCAGGCTCACGACCAAGCTCGGTTGCCAACACCTGCCGAACAATCGCGGAATCATCCACAATCAGCACGCGAATACGTTCCGCTTGATTCATCCCCGACTCCCGTCCACAAATTCCAGACTAACCAGCATAGGGCTATCCTCAACCCATAAGCGTTGATTGTTTTGATCGGCCAGCAGAATCGGCCATTGGCCCGGTTCAATCCGGATTGCTTCAGGCACACTGAGCTCAAAAATCTCCTTATCGCCATAAAGCGCAGGAGTCAATTCGCCGCAGACGACATTGATAAGCTCTTTCAGCGCATCCATGCCGTCTTCCGGTTGGACTTCATCCGGAGCCAGGCCAAGAATATTGCCGGCCATTTCCAAACAGAGCGTTTCCGGCGCGGTAACTCTGATGGTGGCCTTGTGACTTCCGGAAAAAGAGATAAACGCCTGCAAACAGACGCCCCGCCAATTCTGAAAGCGCTGATCCTCTTCCATTTCGCAGAACATGAAGGCGAAACGTTCCAGCACATTGCGGATAACTTCCAGCAGAACGGACTGAGCCCGATTGATATCCATAAAACCTCACATCAGCGCCATCAAGATTTCCGAATTGGCCGATTCCTCGTGGATTTTATCAACAATCCCGGAAATATTGTTAATATCCAAGCCAAGTTTTTGCCATATGCCGGGCAGGAACGCTGGCGCAGTATCGCCGCTGACCCCAATTTTTTCGATATTGCAAATGTAATTGCCGGCATGCACGAGCGCGGCCAGATCCCAGCAGGTTTCATCGGCTAATTCGGGATTGTGATGCCAGCAAATGGCCTGAGTCAGGTCGGCGCCCAGATTCCACTTGGCCGCCAGCCACATGCCGGCTTCGGCATGATCCATGCCGAAAACGGTTTTTTCGGCCACATGCAGGGCCTGGCCGGCTTGCGCCAGACACAAAGCCTCGGCGAATTCATCATGAAAAAACTCATCATAAAATATTTTGCCGATATCGTGAATCAATCCTGCCAGGCGCAAAACATCCTTTGTGCGCCGGCGGCTCAGGCGCTCAAGCGCGCTTTCGCCGATAATCCCGGCCGCTATGCCGGCGCAAATGGAATGACGCCAAAATTCCTTGCGATCCAGACCGGCATTTTCCCCCTTGCCAAACGCGGAAAAAACCGAGGTGGAAAGGGCGATATTGCGAATTGCGCCTATGCCCAGGCGCGATACAGCATGTTGCAACGAGGAAATCGGTTCACGCCCGCCATAGAAAGCGGAATTAACCACCTTTAACGTGCGCGTCATGATCGCCGGATCATCCTCAATAATGCCGGCAATCCGCCGGCCATCGGAATTCGGATCGCGCAGCGCGGCATTAAGTTTGTCTATTACTATCGGCAAGGTCGGCAGATGCTTGATCGCCGCCAGTCTTTTCAACATTTCCTGTTCTTTATCCATATAGTCTCCCATGCTGCACAAATCCCCGGCAAAGCCGCCAAAAATCCGGAATACGCCAGTTAATTTTGTTCCTCAGGACTGCCCTTCCACAACAGGCTTGTTGCCCGGATGCCCCGCCTGTCCCAGCACTTGTTCGACAACTTCCCGAATGCTTTCCGGCGTGAACGGCTTGCTGAGATAGGCGCGGACGCCCCCAGCCTTTAACTCTGCGATCCTGGTCACACTGCGCTCCGTTGAAACAATCACGACCGGAATGGAATCCATCAGCCCCTTCTCGCGCATTTTACCAACCATCTCGATTCCATTCATTTCCGGCATATTAATATCGGCAAAAACTATGTCAATCCAATTAGCCTCCAAAACCGCCAGCGCTTCCTTGCCGTTGGCAGCTTCATAAATTTGGCCGACATCCACGCCGGCAATTTTCAGCGTCCGACTGACAACAACCCGGACGATTTTTGAATAATCAACTACGAGAATATTATAAGCCATCCGGCACCTCACACAATTTCGCGGAGAGTGTTCTCCAGTGCATTCATTTTTTCCAAAGTTTGACTGGCCACGCGTTCAATGATGCGCCCCTTGAGCCCCAAACTCCCGGTGGCCTCCCCGGAAACTTTGTATAACAATCCGTCTATTCCGGTGCCGACGCCTTCCGAATAAGCCAGCATATCCGCCAGATGCACAACCGTCGCCATGGCCCGATAATTTTCCGCAGCGGCGGCAGGTTCATGATGCAGACGCACAACCGTCTCCAATTCCGCCGGAAAATGCCAACGCCGGAAAAGTTCTGCGCCGACTTCAGCATGATTGAGCGCAAGAATTTTATGTTCAGCCTGGTCAAAGGTCAATTCCTGTTCCCGCGCCGCCGCCAGCAACAAAGCGCGATTGTGTTCCACAAACGGATCGAGAATAACCTTGCCGATATCATGCAAGAGTCCAGCTGTAAAAAGCAGGTCGGGCGCGCGCATACCAAGCACCCGCGCAAATTCCTCGGCGCCGACGGCCGTCCAGACCGCATGTTTGATCAATTCCATCGGCGAAAGCGCATATCCCGCCAGGCTGCCTTTCATTTGACCGGCTGTTTTTTGCGCCACAATAATCTGAAAAAGCGCTTTCATGCCCAGCCGGACAATGGCCGATTGCAGGGATTCCACCCGATGTTTCGCGCCAAAATAAGCCGAATTGGCCAACTTCAGAATGTTTGCCGTCATGCCCGGATCGTACTTGATTTTTTCCGCCAGCTTGCCGAATTCAACATTGCGGTCGTTCATATGCGCAAGAATTTGCTGGCAGATTACAGGCATGGCCTCGAATTTATTGATCTTTTCCCGGATGGCATGCTCAATATTCACAGCTCAACCTCCTGGCCGCCCATCTTGATTGTAAAACGCCCTGTTCCAATATCAAGCCGTATGGTTCTGGTTACTTCGCCCCCAACATGCTCGGCGGAAATCATCAGCCCGTTTTTCCATAAAATCTTGCGAAAAACCGTGTAATTCCGCTCGCCGATGCGGAATAAACCCTGCGTATCAAGCACCCGCGAACCGCCTGCCACTTTCACAACCAGATTGCGCTTCTGAACGCCCATTTCGAAGATTTTGGTCAGCAACAACACCATGCCTGTATCCACGAACATGCTCGGCCTTTCTTTCGCTTTCTGGGCATCCACCGCAGACAACGGCAACATGCAATGCATCATTCCGCCAATATGGAGCGTCGGATCATAAAGCACAATGCCCAGGCATGAGCCCAGCGAATAAGTTACCAGCGTATCCTCGGCATTGGCCGAAATCGCCATATCGGCTATATCAACAACAATTACACTCATTATTCACTCTTGATATAAACGGAAGGCTCCACGCTCTTGAAATTGCTTAACATGCCCGATAAACTTTCCGCATGGCCAACCATCAGATACCCACGCTCCCCTGAAGCTGCGTTCAAAGACGGAACTTCGAACGCATATTTTTTATCTTTC
>CAZMFH010000168.1:0-5520 GCA_964565485.1 uncultured Verrucomicrobiota bacterium
AAGCCGGCTTTTTTCGCAGCCTGCACAGATTCCAGGGAAAGATCCGCCGCCGCCTGACTGATGGCGGGCGTAATGCCGGTGATATGAAACCATGTCGCGCCGGTAAAAATTTTTTGCCAATCAAACACGCCCGGCTGCGCGAGCGCCAGCGCAGAATGAGCACGATCATAAACCACTTTGGAAGCGCGTTGGTTGGCGCCGTTTTCCAGATAGTAAATCCCCATGCGCCCGGCGCCGCGCGCAATCAAAGAAACGTCAACCCCAAATCGCCGCAATTCCGCCAAACAAGCATCGCCAAGATCGTTCTTGGGCAGAACGGTCACAAAAGCGGCCGGCAGCCCAAAATTCGCCAGGGAAACGGCCACATTGGCCTCGCCCCCGCCAAACGTGGCCTCCAAAACCGGCGATTGAAACAAACGCTCAAAGCCCGGCGACTTTAAACGCAACATGATTTCTCCAAAAGTAACAATCCGTTGACTCATGATATATGCCCCTTTTCTGTGCGTTATTTTACAAACCACGATTATTTGCGCTGCAACAGATGCACGGCAAACCCGCCAAACTCCTCTTTCAGATAAACAGCCACCATATTGCCGGCCGCGTCTTTTTTGGCCGAAGCTTCGTCTATTGCCACACCCTGCCGCGCCAGCCAGGCAATTGCCCGACTAATGGTGTTTGTTACCACGGCAATGTGTCCGTGCGCACCCAACCCGCGGCTCTTATTAACCTCAATGCCTTTACCGGCAAAATTGGAACTATTGCCCTCCTTGAGCGGCATGCTGAAAACCTCGGCAAATTTACCGGCAACCTTTAATGCTGCCGCCGCATCCTGCATATTAACACCGACATGCCCCATTTCGCAACCCAGCATCACGTCAATAGCTTCACGAGTCAGCCGCGTAATTTCGGCAAACTTGCCGCTCTTGATCATCTCATCCTTGACCATCCAGCTGCCGCCACAGGCCAGCACTTTGGGAAATAAAATATATTCCGCCAGATTGGCCGCGCTGATTCCGCCGGTGGGAATGAAACGCGCCGCGCCGAAAGGAGCGCTTAAGGCCTTGAGGGTTTTGATGCCGCCGAACGAATCGGCCGGAAAAAATTTAAGGGCGCACAATTCATGTTCCAGCGCCATCGTGATTTCCGTCGGCGTAGCGACACCAGGCGTAATCGGAATGCCACGCTCCTGACAAAAGCGAACAACCGTGGAGCTAAAACCGGGGGTAACGATATATTTGGCGCCAGCCTTAATCGCGCGCTCAGCCTGATCGGTAGTCAGAACCGTGCCGGCGCCGAGCAGAATGTGCGGCGCCTCGGCAGCTATACGCCGAATGGCCTCTTCCGCCGCCGCAGTGCGAAACGTGATCTCCGCCACCGGCAATCCGCCCGCTGCCAAAGCTTTGGCCAAAGGAACGGCATGGTTGGCGTCATCAATTTTAACCACCGGAACAAGCCCAAAATCACTGATCTGCTGCAATGTCTGATTCATAACCCTCCTTGATTGTTTTAGACAGAAAAACTTAGCTTAACTTGTTTACCGCATACTTGGGCCGCCGGCCTTCCAAAGCATCGCGAACATTTTCGGCCGCCTTGCGCTTCAATTCGGTCTGCGACTCTTCCGTGTACCAGCCGGTATGGCCGGACACCGTTATATTATCAAGCATAAGCAGCGGATTATCCGGATTGACCGGCTCCTTTTCAAACACATCCAAACCGGCGCTGTTGATCCAATGTTCGGACAAAGCGCGGTAGAGCGCTGTTTCATCAATAAGCGCGCCGCGTGAGGTGTTGACCAAAATGGCCGTCGGCTTCATTTTGCGCAGGGCAGCTTCATTAAACAAGCCGCGCGTTTTATCGTTCAGCGGCATATGAATGGAAAACACATCGCCTTCGCGCAGCGCAGTCTCCCAATCCGCTTTTTCTGCGCCGGCCGCGCGAATGGCTTCTGCATCCAGAAACGGATCATAAACCAGCACACGTCCCGGCAAAAACCCTTCAATCTTACGGTGCAGAATGCGCGCAATCTGGCCATAGCCGAAAAACACGAAAGTCTTGCCGCGCAACCGCCATTGCCGTCCGCCCGCAGCTATATCCCAAACACCGCCGCGCACCTGACGATCACGCAATGCCACTTTGCGCGCGCACCCCATCAGGAGCGCCAAAGCCTGATCGGAAACATCCTCACCGCAATAATCGGGGACATTGGCCACCCAAATGCTTTTAGCCGTTGCCGCCGCAACATCCACATTATCATAACCGACGCCATAACGCGAAATCACCCGGCAATGCGCCATCCCGCGCAAAAGCGCCGCATCAAACGCCGCCAAATTGACAATCACGCCGTCGGCATTTGCGCAAGCAGCCGCCAAATCGGCCGCCACCGCGCTTTTAACAAGCTCAATTTCAGCGCCCAAAGGCTCAAGCACCGCTTTTTCCTCATTATAATGCGGATAACGATCGTCGGCAATAACAACCTTGAAACTCATCCTGCCCCCCCACCCCGACATGGCCGGAACCAGCAACGGTTCCAGCTATGCCGGGTGATCAAAAAAATCAAACCCCGGAAAATGAACCGAACCCGCCGTCAACTGCAATACTGCTGCCGGTGGTAAAAGAGGCCGAAGGCGAGCAGAGATAGACGATGGCGCCAATCAGTTCTTCCGGCTTGCCGTAACGCTTCATCGGAGTTCCGCCCAAAATATCCGAACCGCGTGTGGCTGTCAGTGTGCCGGGCGTTTTATTAATCAGTTCCGCGTTCTGTAACGTCGGGAAAAATCCGGGCCGAATTTCGTTGACCCTGATCTTGGGCGAATGGTTAAGCGCCATGTCCGCCGCCAGCCAACGCGTAAAATTACTGATCCCCGCCTTGGCCGCCGCATAAGCCACAACACGGCTGAGCGGCACATCAGCATTCATTGAGGAAGTATTGACAATCACGCCTTCCCCCTGGCTGATCATTACACGGCTAAAAACCATCGCGGGAATCACCGTGCCCATGATATTGAGATCGAAAGTGAATTTAAGTCCCTCAACGGAAAGATCAGGGAAAAAGAGCTTTTCTTCCGGCTTGGTTGTCGCCTTTGGATGATTGCCGCCCGCGCCATTGATCAGAATATCAATACGCCCAAAGCGCGCCAGCACGGCGTCCTTGGCTTTTTCCACGCTCTCCGGCTTCAAAACATCAATCTCCACCGGCTCGGCCGTGCCGCCATCTGCGATAATGGCTTCGGAAGTCTGCCGTGCCTCGTTGAGGCGCAAGTCCATAACCGCCACCTTCGCGCCAAGCCCGGCCAAACCGCGCGCCACAGCGCCAAAAAGCACCCCGCCGCCGCCGGTAACCGCCGCCACTTTGCCTTCCAATGAAAACATTTCCTTCAATTTAACGTTTGCGTCAATCGTCATTTCGCCGACCCTTCTGTTTGGTTGTTTTATGCATACCGTCCACATTCAAATCATTTAGCCCCAGCGTCCGCGCACAACCGCGCCGGTCTCATTGGACTGATACATGGCCATGATAATTTCAACACATGCCAGCCCCAACGCGCCACTGCAACCGTAGCAAGGTTCACGCTGATTGATTACACAATCAACGGCTTCCGCCAGTTCATCAACATAACCCAGGTTGTGAAACTCATCAATGGCCGGTTTGGTCCAGCCAAGGGTGTTGTCGGTCTTCTCAATCGCATAGCCGTAACCGGGACGGCTGTAAACACTGAGACATGAACCAAAAGTCAAATCGGCCTTGAGATTGCCTGCAGTGCCATAAATTTCGACCTTGTCGTCCATCCCGCCCACAGTGATATAATTGCCTTCGATCAGAGCGTGCTGGCCATCGGCGAATTTGAGAATACCAAGCGCAAAATCCTCGCCGCCATTATCCTTGTGCACATAATTATCCTGCAACCCGCCATTGCATTTACCGAAAACCTCAACCACCGGATTACGCCCCTCCGCGCCGAGCAGATGCAAAATCCAGCCCACCGGATGAATGGCCAGATGGATCAACGATCCGCCGCCGCAGGAAACCTTGGCCTTGGCAAAAGGACTATGGGTTCCATTATGACATTCCTTGGCCTTGACATACAAAACCGACCCAATCCCGCCTTCGCGAATAATTTCAATCGTCCGGCGCAAAGCCGGGGCAAAAACCCAGTCTTCACCATAAAACAATTTAACACCGGCCTTGCGGCAGACAGCAAGCATTTCGCGCGCATGCTCAACCGTCGTGGCCAGCGGCTTTTCGCAAAAAACATGCCGGCCATGCCGCGCAGCGGCCAAGACAACATCATGATGCAAGGCATTTGGCAGACAAACGGAGACCAAGTCCAAATCCTCTTTGGCCAGCATTTCGTTATAATCCGCATATGTGCGCGGGATATCCCATTTCTTGGCAAACGGCTCAAGATTGTCTATTGCCGCCACAGCCGCCAGACGCACACGACTATTGCGCCGATAACTATCGGCATGAAAATCCGCCGCAAATTTCGATCCGACAATTCCGACCTTGACGACATTATGCACCGTTTGAATATCCTTGTTGATGTTGTTGTTGTTTTCTTTTTATAGGCAAAGGGCAAGAATTTTTCAAGCATAAACCATGAAAATGCATGATGGCGATGCTTGACTTGCCGTTGAAGAAAGCTAAACTATCTGCCAACAAACGCACGGGCGATTAGCTCAATTGGCAGAGCGCCACCTTTACACGGTGGATGTTACAGGTTCGAGTCCTGTATCGCCCACGCACACATTAAACAAACCAAGCCATAAATTGAAGAAGGATTTCGAGCATGCAACTTGCCAAATATTCGATCGGAATCGGAGATCGGTTCGGACACCAGGGCGGCGAGCAACTGGCCGCGCTGCAACAGGCACAAACGCGCGGCATAAACATCACGCCGGTCTGGAACAAATCATTTCGCGAACATGAAATCATCGGCACCAAGCCCGCCGATACAAGGCGCGCAGCGGATGCGGCCGTCAGGCAAAAGAACTGGCAACAGGCTTATTTTCTTGATGCCGACCATATCAGCCCCAAAAATGTGGATTTGTTCCTGGAAGCCTGCGATTTCTTCACGCTGGATGTCGCCGAAGCCATCGGCCAGGCGCCGCAACCGGAAGACCTGCAAATATTCATCAAAACGCAAAGCGGAAGATTAGGGCAAATCCAGGCGCCTGGTCTGGATCAACAACTGACCGCCACCAAGAACGATATTGAACACATCGGCCAAAAATATCTCGCCGCCATCAAGGAAGCCGGGCGACTCTACCGGCATATTGCCGCCGCCAAGGGACAAAACAAATTCATTACCGAAGTCTCCATGGACGAATGCCTGGAACCGCAATCGCCGCTGGAGCTTTTCTTCATTCTGGCGGCGCTGGCCGACGAAGGCGTTCCGGCAAACACAATTGCGCCCAAATTTACGGGGCGCTTCAACAAAGGCGTTGACTATGCCGGAGATGCGGCGCAATTCACGCGCGAATTCGAGATGGATCTGGCCGTAATCCGCTTCGCCGCGCAAG
>CAZMFH010000169.1:0-5506 GCA_964565485.1 uncultured Verrucomicrobiota bacterium
GGCGCCGTTGCCGGACAAGCCGTTGCCGGGCAAGCGGTAGTAGATACGCCGGATGCGCGGCTCAAGCTGGCCGAGGACGAGCTTGACCGGCTTATGCGCGGGGATGTGGGCGGGCCGGCGGTTCAAGAGCAGCAGGAATTATATGGTGAGATTGGGGAAGCCAAGACACCGTTCCGGCAGAAGCTGGAGGCGTTATCGGAGATGGGCGTAGGCCGGGCGGAACTGGATGCGCGCAATCTTTTACAGCGTGAATTATTGTTCAAAGCTCGGGCGTTGGTGCAGGCGCTGGACGCGAAGCGGATAGACGAGGCGGAGGCGGAGCGCCGGTTTCTTCAAACAGAAGAATTGGTTTTAAAGGGATTAGCGAAGGAAGAGCGGGCGCGGCAGAAGCGTTTACCGGTGGCAGAGGCGCGGGATATGTTTGTGATTGACACACCGGCGGCGCGTGGTATGCTATTTGAGGATGGAGCGGAATATCAATTTGCCGCTGAGGAGGGGGTAACCGATGCAAACGCTGTTGCAGAATTACGAGACAGTGCCATGCAACTTGAGTTGCCCGGCCTTGGACGACCGTATGCTCAAGCGTTACATAGCAAGCTGCCTGCGCGCAGCCAAGCACAGGCAAAGCCAGAGCGAGAATACAGCGAAGAAGAGCAAGCCGCCCTCCAGCGCCGGGCAATAAGCGAGCCGGAAAATCCAGAGGCGGCGCGCGCCGCCTTGAACGCAACCAAGGGGCGCATAAGCAATCTGGTTCAATCCGAAATCAACCGCGAGATACCCGGCTTTGATGTAGTCGGCCAGGAAGTCCTGACACCCCGAGATTTTGCGGCCTTGGCGCTGACCTGCCGCAGCCGATTTTTTGAAGTGTGGAAAGTGGCGGTGCGTCATCGGGACACCGGCAAGATCGTTTATTCTAAAGTATTGACCGTAGGCGTGCGCGATCAAGCGAACGCGGATCCGCAGGCCGTTATCCAGGCAGTGCAGATAGCCAGCCGGCAGAGCAAGATACCCATAGACCGCTTGGAGCCGATTTGTTCGCATAACCATCCGAGCGGCAATCCGCTTCCATCTCCGGCGGATAAGCAGGTGGCGGAGCTTATCGGCGCAGCGTGTGATTTGGCCGGCATTTACGGATGCAAGCATTTTAACACAAACGGCGGCAAGTATTTTGATTATCAGGAAAATCAGGTGAATGATCTGCCTGATTATACGCCGTTGCCGGTGGATTTAATGCCGCCGGAAAAGCTCCAAGCAATCCAATCGTACGATGATTTTGGGCGCATAGCCGGAACGTTGCGGAAAGCCAATCCAAATGCCGCATTTTTGGTAATGATGGACGGACAACTTAAAATCCGCGAGATTGAGCAATTTGACTGGAGCAGCCGGGCGCTGGGGTTGGAGCGAGCGGTTGAGAAGCAGATAGCGTTAAGCATCAGCCGGACACATGCGTCGAGCATAGCCTTTGTGCTGCCAGAAGACATTCAACGTCCGCAAGCGCAAGCCCTTGTGAAGTTTGCGGATTCATTGGATGCGACATTCACGGATATCAACACGCCCACCAAGCCAAGTTGGCGCGCAGATGGGTTGTTGGTTGCGGGTCCGAAGCAAGGGAAGACGATTGTAGCCGAGCAAGGCGGTGGATATTTGGCGAACAGCGGCCAGATCGTGGACGCCGCGGCGCGGATCGTTGTCGCCTGGGCGGAAAAGGAAAAATTAGCGGTAACACCGGAGTTGGTAGCCAAGCTGCTGGCGCAGAAGTATGGCAACAAACTGACCGGATTTTATGCGGACATTTTTGCAGCCGCTTCCGGCGCCACAGGCCGGCAAGGAACACAAGATCAGGCATTGCCGGCGCCGGCAATGCCGGAGCGAGCGGCGCAGTCTGTTTTGCCGGAATCCGGGACCGTGGCCGATGTAGCGAGCAAAACAGGGCAAGCGTGGCCGGGCGGCGAGCTTGGCGAGCCGGGAAAACCGACCGATGACCCAAACTTTTCGAGGTTGCCAATTGAGATGCCGGAATTAGTGCAGTTTGGGCGCGCATTATTGGGCGGGAAATATCCGGAAGTGCGCCAGAAGTTACGCGGCGCCTTGGGTTATTTCCGATACAGCAAGAGCGAAGGTGAAATCAGGATATTGGCGGAAACATTCAAGCTGATCACACCAGCGGAACGCACACGAATGATCGAGGAGGCGCAGGCTTGGGCGGAAACGCATGCGGAAGCAGGCGACAATGTGGCGGCCTTGGCGCAGGAAAGGTTTGAGAAAATATACAAGGAAGCATACGAAACAGCCAAAACGAAGAATCCGCTCTTGGCAAGCAAGGTTCTGGCGCATGAAATCGGGCATGTGGTTGGATGGTTGCCGAAACATGTTATGCGCGGGCGCGGTAATATTTTGGGGCAAATAGCAAGCTTTGTGAATTACACCAAGAAATTACTGGCCGGCATTCCGGAAGATCAAGAAAATCTTTTAACCGCCGATGACCGGAAGCACATACGCCGCGAGGCGCAACGGCGCGGCAAGAAAGATATGGAAGCCGTCAAGCGCATTTATTCGGACATGATCGGCGCAGAAATCAAGCGGCGCGGCCTGATAAGCCGCGATGAAATCCTTGAGGAATTAAGACCACTGATAGCGTGGTGGCGCGGGTCGGGCGAACAAATGGAAGAATATTTCGAGAAACCGCACGAGATGTATGCGGAAGCATTGAGCGTCTTTCTGAATAATCCGGCCGCATTAATGGAGCGCGCACCGAAGTTTTGGGGCTTGATCAATAACTGGATGCAGAATAAGCCGGAAGTAAAGCGGAGCTATGACGCAATGCAGGACTCCATCAATTCCGGGCAGATTTTCAAGGAGCGCGTGGAGCGGATGTATAAAGAGATGGCCGAAGCCGATCAGGCGGCGGCGGAATTGGCAGTTGTCCAGGAGCAGAAGACCGCACAAGAAATCAAAGATCAATTGTTTTATTCCTTTGACCGAAGATTCGGACCAATCCAGCGCCGGATTGCGACACATGAAACGCCGGGGATCCGGCGGGCGGCGCTGGGCGCGTTGTCTGATAATCTGTATCGGGGCGCGCGCGGCGAATTGATTTTAGACCGGGTTCAAAACGAGGTTGCGCAATTGTTGGTGAATAATAATTTCCAATGGATCAATTTGGGCGAATATTTGTTCTTGCGCCGGATTTTGCGCGGGGATAGGGCTGATATGGCCAATCCGTGGGGTATGACGCCCAAGGCTTGTCAGGAACGCATGACTGAGATGCAAACGCAATACGGGGACAGGTTCAATGCGCTTGAACAATCTGCAAACGCATTGAGGAAGATTTTTGAGGATGAAGTCCTTGCGCCGGCGCGGGAATGGAATATTTTCGGAGCGGAATTACAAAAGCTTCTGGAAGACAATATATTTTATGCCACTTTCGCCGTGCATAAAGGCGCGGCGCCGAAAGGAAGCGACAGCCTTCAGTCGGCGCTTGAACAGCGGTTTGGGCAAGGCGTCAGCTCGCATATTTTCAAGCAGTATGGGACGTTAAGGCCGGTGAAGAACCCGGCCACAGCAACAGTGCAGAAGATGCTGGCGTTAAGCTCCATGATTTATCGGGAGCATGCTAAATCCGCAGCGGTCGAAGCGTTGCTGGGCACAGAGTTTGCCGACGAATGGCGGGCGGCAGATACGCATTGGACGGGCAAGCGCAATGAAATCAAAATCGTCGAAAACGAGCGTGTAGGCACATTGATATTTTTGCGGGACGGCAAAATGCACGGATATTACGGGCCGCGCGCGCTGGTGGATGCGTTTGGCTTCCGGCCAGCCCTTGAAATAGCAGGGATAGCGCGTATTTTCGCAACCGGATCAAGCTGGTTAAAGGGGTTGTTTACAAGCGCAAATCCGGCTTTTTGGCCCGTTGCCTGGATTCGTGATATTCGCGGATTCAACCGGCGCATGCCCGGCACGGCAAAGGAAATCCGGAATTGGGTGCCCTTGACCGGCGGGGTCTATGGGCGGTATGCCCTGCGAAGCTTGAAAGCTGCTGGGAGCGCATTCGTCGGGCGGCCAAACGAGACGGCCCAGGATGCTTTGCGGCGCGGCATGTGGATTAGCAAGGCATCGGGATACATGGGGCAGGGGACTGAAGACGAATTCGAGCGCGAAATCATGCGGCGCGGCCTGCCAGTGCTGATGCGTGAGGATTTGCCGAAATTGCGCAAGGCATTGAATTTGCTTTTGCAATTCTTGGAAATCGGGCAAATTTTAGAGCGCACAAGCAAAACAGCCGGAATGCTCTATCTTGACGAGCAGTTTCCTAATATGCCCGAAGAATTAAAGAGGATTACCGTGCGAAAGTTTGCCGGATCGCCTGATTTCTTAGAGAAGGGCGCCGCAAACTGGCTGGCAGATATTGCCTTTTTGTTCTACAATCCGGCTAAAGAGAGTTTTCGATCTGAGGCCGCCGCGTGGAAGGGTTTTAATGGTGAGCCTAGACGCTGGGGGGAAATGTTTTGGAATACGCTGCGTTGGGCTGTTTTACCAACAATCGGACTGTTTTCGATTGGTTACGGCTTGTCAAAACTGGCCGGAAGGAAAGGCGAAAACCGCACTCAGTTCGAGCAAATGTATCAAGACGGAATCAGCGAACGAGACCGATCCGCTTTTTTTTGCATACCAATCGCCTGGGCGGACGAACGCGAACGCAAAGTTTTATACCTGCGCTGGCCGAAAGATGAAAATGAGCGACTCATTGGCGCGGCTACTGAGGGGATCCTTCAGGGCGCAATTGGGAATTCATCGCCGGGCGAGGTTGTGAATGATCTTAAGAATTTTACTGGCCGGCAACTGCCTGGACTGAATCCCATATTAAGCTTGGGAATTGCTATGGGAACATATTGGTTAGGTAAAAATCCTGATGATAGTTTTACACAAAAGAAAGTGTTGACAGACGATGAGCAAGACTTACGCGGCATAGTCGGAGCTAAAGCCATGGGGCGGTATGCCTGGAATCAGACGGTAGGCTCATTGCTGGGGCGCATTCCGGCGCCGGCGCGGCCCGGCACACCGCCGACGACAACAATCGAGCAGGTTTTGCGGTTGCCGGTTGTGTCACAATTACTCGGGCGCTGGCTCAAGGTTGACAATGCTGGGTTCCGCGAGCGCATGGAGGCGGAAAGCAAGCCGGCGCAGCAACGGGAAGCTCAAATTAATCGAGAAGTTGATGCGGCGGTAGTATTATATCAGAAAACGGGCAAATTTGACCCGATGGTCCGCCGTAATATTATCATCGGGGAGCAGATATACAAAGCATATCGCGGCCATCCGCCAACAGTCGAAAATCGTCTTAAGATGCATTATTTTACGCGCTTCAATGCCGCCTACAAGGCCGGCAAGATGGCGCGAAAACCGGTCGAAGAGAGAATACAGCGACAGCAACCAACCGTTGCCCAGCGTCTTTCAGTCCGTGATGCAATCAGGCGCGAGCGGTGATTATTTTGCTTGATTGGCGCGA
>CAZMFH010000170.1:0-5502 GCA_964565485.1 uncultured Verrucomicrobiota bacterium
GGCCAATCATTTGATGATGCGTTTACCGAAGAGGGAAGCGACAAATTCGACGGCCATGCGCGAGGTGCCGTTCCTTGTATCGCGCTCCGGATTGATTTCAACCACATCCATCGAAAACGGCAGGCCGGAGCGGCTCAACATTTCCAGCGCCAGATGCGTTTCACGGTAGCTGATGCCGCCGCGCACCGGCAGCGAAACGCCCGGCGCATCCTTTTCATCGAGCACATCCAGATCGAGGCTGACATGAACACCGCCGGCGCAATGCGCAAGATGGGCAATGGTCTGGCTGATAACCTCGCGCATGCCGAGCAAATCAATATCCTCCATCGTAAACACACGCAGCCGGGATTGCCGCAGATTTTCACGCTCGCCCTGATCAAGATCGCGCGCTCCGATCAGAACCACGTTTTCCTGCGCCACCTTGGGATGCATGTCGCAGCAGTTGACCAGTTGCGGATGCCCCAGTCCGACACAGGCTGAAACCACCATGCCATGAATGTTATTGCTGGGCGTTGTGCGGTCGGTATTGTAATCGCCATGCGCGTCAAAATAAATCAAACCGATCGGATCGCGAACAGGCCGCAAACCGGCCAGCACGCCAATGGTCAGGGAATGATCGCCGCCGATGACCAACGGCATGGAGTCGGATCGGCATATCGCGCCCACCCGCCCGGCAATCGCCCGGCAGAGATCGGCGACAAGCCCGAATTTTTCCTTTGAATCCGCTCCGGAATTATCCACGGGCAAATCGCCCAAATCCGCAACCTCATAATCCAGCGCCTGCAACGCCCGCACCAGGCCGGCCTCGCGCACTGCTTGCGGCGCAAGCGCCACACCCGCATCGCTGCCGCCAATTGCGGTAGGCACGCCCAAAATCGAAACATGCCGGCGCGCCGGCGGACGACGCGGCGCGTTATAGGACTTGGCCACATACGGCGAAGTCATCGCGGCCAGCAAAGCGCTGTAGCCCATCCGGAAAGCCATGACTTCCCCCACCCGATAAGCCCGGCGGCAATTCTGAATATCCACCAACAGATGGTCGCTTGAAGCGCCCAGCACTTCGGCTTGCTCGTCAAGCGGCGCGATATTAGCCACATCAATATCCTCACGCCCCAATCCGAGAATGGCGCGCGCGCGCACACCGCGATCCTTGAATTTCGGCGCGCCGCCAAACGCATCCTGACCTTGCTCGCCTACAGGAACGGTCGGCTTCTGATTAAGCTCAATGATTTCGGCCTTCAGCACAAACGCGTCCTGCGCCATATCCGGCAGCGGCTGCCGATCAAGGCTGTTCACGCCCAGCAGAATACCCTCGCCGATACGGAGGTGATTAATGCGCGGATGGATTTTGCCTTCCCGCACCAGACTGACCACCCCTGTATTCCCGCCGGAAATGATGTTCAAATGGATCTTAAACCGGCTTTCCAGCCGATCAGCAACTTCAACCAACATGCTCATGTTGGTCAGCGACGGAATAATACCGCCATAACAGCTTAAATTTGTGCCAATCCCTTCGAGCGTTACGCCATCCATGGCCAAAATCCGTTCCACCACTTCCGGCGCATCCTCCGGCAAAACACCCTCGCGCAGGTCGCCAACATCAATCATCAGAATGATCTTGTGTTTTTTATTGCGGCGCAGCGCTTCACGTGAAAGACCGCCAATAACTTCCAACTCCGAATTCAGACTCAGGTCGGCATAAGCGACAACATCAGGCGCCTGGCTGAGCATGGGAATCCGTAAAAGCAGCAAATCGCCGCAAACTCCGTTTTCACGCAAACGCACAAGATTTTCGAGGCGCGCATCGGCAATCTGCCTGACGCCTCCGGACAACATGGCCTGCGCCACATGGGGAGAACCGCAGGCAACCTTGGTTACACCCGCCACCTGAATCTTGAAACAAGCGCACAAATCGGTCATCACGCGTGTGTTTTGCGTTATTTTATCCAAATTAACTTCAATCAGTGGATAGGTCATAGCTAAATCCTCGATAATTTTTGCAAATAATTGCGCATAACAGATCGTGCCGCAAGGCGATCCGCGGCGGCGATTGTGCCGATTGCAGAAAACAAATAATCTTCATCAATCAATACATCCGCCGCTGCGAGCGGCAGGAGACGATCCTGCACACGGCTGACGCGGATTTTTTCCAGCATGGCACGCCCGGCGCCAAGCCGCGCAAGTGCGCCGCCCGTTCCGATCAAAACGCGGATAGCGGTCAAATCCCGGCCCTTGACGCAAGTCTGGCGGCCCATGGCGCTGAAGCGATGCACCAGCCGGCCGGCATGCCGGTTGACGCCCAGCCGCAAAGCTTTTTCCGCCAACATCCGGCTAATCCGACACGCCGATTCCTGTTCCGGAAGCGCCTGCAAATCATGCAAATCGCCGATCGGAGCGGCGCCTTCTTCATTGGCGGCAATATGCGCGGCATTGACGTAAACGCCCAAATCGCCTTCCACCGTCCGCTTGGCCAGCGGCTCTGGATCAAGCATTTGCTCACGATATTCGGCGGATCCTTCGGTAATCGAATGCACATCCGTCGTCGCGCCGCCGATATCCACGATCAAAACATCGCCAAGCAATTCATAAACCAATTCGCCCGCCGTCAAAACCGCCGCCGGAGTCGGCAAGATGGGCGCATGCGCCAGGGCAGCCAGTCCATCCATACCCTTGGCATGGACAATATGTTCGGCAAACATGTTCCGAATGATGCCACGCGCCGGCTCGACATTCAACTGATCCACATCCGGATAGACATTTTCGGCGGCAACGCAAGTTTTGCCGGCGCGCGCAAATAAATTTGCCACCTCGGAACGGACCGCGCAGTTGCCGGCAAAGATAATCGGAGCGGCAAGCTCAAGTTCCGCCAATTTGGCGGCATTCCGCAAAGTAACGGCGCGCTCGCCGTAATCCACACCGCCGCAGATAAAAATCAGATTGGGCGCAAGCGCGCTGATTTCGCGCAAATCAGTTTCGGTCAATTCGCCGGATGTGGCCTTGCCCAAAATTGCGCCGGCGCCCAGGCACGCCTCACGTCCGGCGCGGACAGTCATATCATAGGTAAGCCCGTGTACCGTCATCCGCAAACCGCCGGCCGCGCTGGAATTGGCAAACAAACGATCCCAATCCAAACGATCCGCGCCAAGTTTTTCGCCAAGAGCGCGCAGGGCATTATGGACGCCTTCCATCACGCCGGCGGCAATGGTGGTCAGGGCAAAGCCTTCGCCCAAATGCGCGCAATCGGCGCTGAAAGCGTGCGCCTTGGTGATGGTACTGCCGACTTCAATGGTAACAATAGGAACACGCATAATAGCTACAAATCAAACTTGCGGCTGATCAGAAAAGAAGCCACGGCATGCCCGCGTGTGCCGCGCCCGAATCCGGCATCCATCCCGGCCTTAACGGCCTCATCGGGCGTTACCTGCGTGCCGCCGGCAACCAGAATCAGTTTGTCGCGCACACCGAGTTCGACACAGAGATCATGCAGTTTTTTCATGTTCAGATAATGGATATTGCCGTGTGAAATGATCGTGCTGATCAAAATCGCGTCAGCGCCGGACTCAATGGCGGCGTTGACCACCTTGTCTATTGCAACGGAAGTTCCCAGGTAGCGGCATTGAATTCCGTATTTCTCAATGCCGCCATGCTTGATATCAATAATCTCGCGCATGCCCACGGAATGTTCGTCATGTCCGACCGTTGCCGCGACAATGCCGAATCCGCATTCCTTGACTTTGGCCATAATCACATCTTCATCCAGGATTTTCGGCTTTTGCGGGATTTTCAAACCATCCATCTCGATCGGCCAGGGCGCGCGGCCCTTGACCTCGAACATGCATCCTTCCGCCGGATGCAGAATCTGGCGGTGAATGACCGTGGCTTCGAGCAGCCCCATTTTGCCAACCAGAGCCAGGGCGGCGGCTTCGGCCTGCGCGGAAGACGTCGGCATAAAAATTGTTACCACCACCGTGCCATCCCCGTGCCATTCGACTTCCGGCCGCAGATAACGGCGTTCGGCATCCGCGCGCTGTCGGCCCAAACGCGCGCCGACATTATCGGTGTCGTCAAGCTCGTCAATATAAGCAATTTTTTCGCTCCGGCACAAGGTGCAACCGCCAATGGCCGCGCACGGTTTTTGGCCTGGTTCCGGCGGGCGATTTTTGCCGAAATGCGCGCAAACCGGCGCCCAATAATCGGCCTCGCGCGGCACGGTCGTGCCGACCCCGATCCCGCCATCAATAGCGCGCACGATGCCGTCGCCATGCCGTTCGGGATACAATCCGGAATCCACGAAAAATCCGTTTTCAACCGCCTTGAAATAACCGCCGGCCGCAAGCATATCCTCCAGAAACAGAATGGCGCGTTCCTTCAATTCACGCGCCTTGGCGCCCAGCGGTCCGTCGCGGCGCAAGGTTACAAGCTCACGGATTCCATCCAGCGCCGCAAAAGTCTGCTTGGCCGTCTGAATGCCGCGGATGGAATTGTAATGCCAGGGCACATTACGTCCCTCATCGGGCGTAATCGTACTTTGAATATCAGCGCTGGTCAGGGATGAGATCAGAACATCCATGACATGCGTGCGGGTGGCCTCTTCGATATCGGACTCAATGTAGCGCGTATTCATCTGGGCGCGCATTTTATATTCGCCAAAAAGGTCGCGCAACGCCACGGCATACGGCAAATCATACCACAGCTTGGGCATCGGCGCGGAAGTCGGCGGCACAGTGGAAAGTCCAATTAAATCCGGCAACATGCCGACCTTGCGCGAAAAGAGGCAATTGATGGCATGCTGCACCATCAATTCTGGCATCACACACCAGGCTTCGCGGGCGGTGGCGTTGGCGTTATGCGCGCCATCAATCTGGAAAATACCCGCCCAGGCCATGAGCGTTTTGGCCACGGCGGCATCCACAAACGAACGCACCATATTGATGCCGCGATAGAGAACGTTATATTGCGGATCCTGATGCGCGCCGTTGACGCCTTCTTCGGCAAACAGCACGGCGATTTCCGGGCCGGCAACGCCGCTGACATAGGAATGCAGATTGATTTCGCGTCCAACCTCGTCCTCAATCAGGTCCAAGGCCTTGCGCGTGGCGCGCAACTGCTTGCGCGTGATCGGTACGCCGCCGATCCCTTCCGGCGTACCCTCGATCAATCCGTCAAAATGGGACTGCCCCATTGTGCGGATCACCATCATATGATCAGCGCCATGCCAGGCCGCCATGCGCATACGCCGGATATCATCCTCAAACCGACCGGAAGCAATTTCCGATGTGATCACCGGACGCGGCTGCGGATCTATGCCGCCAAAATACTTGGCCGCCGGCAGCGGCACCGAATTTTCAAGCGGCGCTGACATGTCGCGATACTCAAATTTATGCATGCGCACAATGCCGCCTTCCGGCCGTTTGCGCCAGACCCAGCCGCGGCGGCGCGGACGATAATGCTCCAAATCCTGCAAAATGGCGTCCAGATCAATTTTTTTTTCAACAACCAATA
>CAZMFH010000171.1:0-4007 GCA_964565485.1 uncultured Verrucomicrobiota bacterium
TCGTCAACTTCAGCCTCTCTGTAGCCGAGAATAATCGGACCATAAGCGCAAAGATAATCTATATATTCATTGCCGTCTATATCGGTTACACGCCCTCCGCGACCGCTTTCAAAAAAAACGGGGTATTCGCCTTCCACGAAGTTATACGGCCTTCTTATCCCAAGCACACCGCCCGGCACAAGCGTCTTCGCTCGCGCAAATTCCGCCATTGATCGTCGCAAATCCAATTTATCACTCATCAGCAATCTTCCCCTCTTCGCTTTATTTAAAACTTCGCTATTTTTAACTGCTCGAAGACTTTTTTGCAAGCGCTTTGTTGCGATCACAGCGCGATGCGGGGCTGACTGAAAGATGCCGAGTCTTGATTTATGATTTACCCAGGCCTTTTGTCCGTCTCACAAAATCAAAAAACCTGCGTTTGACACATGTTTTGGATTTTGGCAAAATGCATCAATAAACAAGTTGTTTTGGCACATTGCCAATCAGTCTCCTGACCGTGTTTGAGTTTCCCGAACATGAAAAAGTTTCCTCTTTTTAAACAACTCGACGCAATGGACTGCGGCCCCTCCTGTCTGCGCATGATCGCCATGTTTTACGGCAAGCATTTCACGCTGCAAACTTTACGAGAGGAATGTTCGGTTACACGCGAAGGTGTGTCGCTGCTGGGCATCAGTGATGCGGCGGAAAAGCTTGGCTTTCGCACCATAGCCGCCAGAACCAGTTTCAAACAGTTACGCAACGACATCCCCCTGCCATGCATCGTTCACTGGGAACAGAAACACTTTGTGGTTGTTTATAAGCTTACAAAAACAAAAGTCTGGGTGGCCGATCCCAGCGAGGGACTGACACAATACGAGACAGAAGAATTCCTTCAAAAATGGATAGGCGCGGATATTGACAGCCGTGGCGAAGGCATTGCGCTGGTCTTGGAGCCAACCCCCGATTTTTACGCACAAGAAGACGAAAAAATCAATAAAACAAGCTGCGCTTATCTTTTGGCTTATCTACGGCCTTACAAAACCTATATTTTGCAGTTGATCGGCGGCCTCGCGCTGGGCAGTTTGTTGCAACTGATCTTTCCTTTCCTGACCCAGTCCATCATTGATATCGGCATCAACAACCAGAACATCGGCTTTGTGCGTCTGGTGCTGGCCGCCCAATTGATGTTGTTCTTCAGCCGCACCTCGGTAACTTTTATCCGCGACTGGATTTTGCTGCATGTAAGCACGCGCATCAACATTTCATTGATTTCCGATTTCCTAATCAAGTTGATGAAGCTGCCAATTGCGCATTTTGACACCAAACTAATCGGCGACATCCTGCAAAGAATCAACGATCACAAACGCATCGAATCGTTTTTAACATCCTCGACGCTTTCGATCCTTTTTTCGCTGATTAACTTCGTTATTTTTGGAATTGTGCTGGCCGTGTACAGCCTGAAAATTCTTGCCGTCTTTACGGTCGGCACCCTCTTCTATTTCGGCTGGATTTTCCTTTTCATGAATAAACGGCGCAGCATTGACCATCGGCGGTTCAGCCAGTTGTCGGCCAACCAAAACGTCCTGATCCAAATGATCGGCGGCATGCAGGAAATCAAACAAAACAATTGCGAGAAAGAAAAGCGCTGGGAATGGGAGCGGATTCAAGCAAAACTTTTCCGGCTGGAGATCAAAAATCTTTCCTTGGAACAATACCAGCATGCCGGCGCATTTTTTATCACCCAAAGCCAGAATATTTTCATAACATTCCTGGCAGCCGAAGCCGTAATTAACGGGCGCATGACACTCGGCATGATGCTGGCCGTGCAATATATCATCGGCCAGCTTGGCGCGCCGGTGGAACAAATAATTTATTTCATGCATACCTATCAGGACGCCAAGATCAGCATGGAGCGGCTCGGCGAAATCCACAATCTGCCGGACGAAGAAACGCCCGGTGAATTCAAAATCACCGCCATGCCCCAAAACACCACCATAGAGGCACGGCATCTCTCTTTTAATTATGACACTTATGCCGACTTCGTGCTTGATGATATCAGCATCAAAATCCCAGCAGGCAAAATTACGGCAGCAGTGGGAAAAAGCGGCAGCGGCAAAACTACTTTAATGAAATTATTGCTCGGATATTATAAACCTGCCCGCGGCGAAATAATGCTCGGCAACATCAACCTGCACACCATCAGCCATAAATTATGGCGCTCAAAATGCGGCGTAGTCATGCAGGATGGTTTCATTTTTTCCGACACAATCGCCCGCAACATCACGCTCAAGGACGAAATAGACCGGGAACGGCTTGTATACGCAACGGAGGTGGCCAAAATTGACGATTTTATTCAATCCCTGCCATTACACTTCAACACCAAGATCGGCCCCGACGGACACGGTTTAAGCCAAGGGCAAAAACAACGCATTTTGATTGCGCGGGCGGTATATAAAAACCCCGAATTCCTTTTCTTTGATGAAGCCACCAATGCGCTTGATTCCGTTAACGAACGCCTCATCATCGGCAACCTGAAAACGTTCTTTAAAAATCGCACAGTCTTTATCATCGCACACAGGTTGAGCACGGTCAAATATGCCGACCAGATTCTTGTCCTTGAAAAAGGGCAAGCAGTTGAAAGCGGACGCCACGAAGAGCTTATTTCCCAAAAAGGCTGTTATTATGATTTGGTCCGCAACCAGCTCGAATTAGACCGATCAGGCTGACAATCTCATGAAAAAGACAGAAAAAATGGAAGCGGAATCCAGCGCGGAAACCAAGCAGATCATGGGACATATGCCCCACTGGATTATCCGGTGCGGCATAACTTTGATGTTCCTGATTATCGCATTGCTGATTGGATTCAGCTGTTTCTTCAGCTATCCGGACATGATTGCCGCCAAAATCGAGCTTGTCTCCGACTACCCCACCGTAGCGCTGACGGCAGACAAGTCCGGAAAAATCGCCGGTTTTTTGGTGGCAGACAAGCAAAAGGTGCTTCAAGACACCCCTTTGCTGATTCTGGCAAGCCAGGCCAATCCCGAGCACATTCAAGATCTCAAGCTTGCCATCGCAAACATTCAAAACAATTTAAATCAAAACCAGCCGTTTGCCTTGGACTTAAATTGCAACCGGCAATTAGGCGATATTGATGACGCCTACGCCGATTATCTCAAGGCATATCAGAGCTATCAACTTTTTGGCAATTTAAAATATCATCAAACAAAAATGATTTCATTGCAGGAACAAATCAAGCAGCATGAATTGCTTTGCGAACAATACCGCGAACAAAATGAATTTCGCATTGCTGAACTGCAAATCGCCATTTTACGATTGAACGAAGCCATACTGGAAATAAAGCTTCACCAGGCACAACAACAGGACGAGTTACAAAACGCCACCCGAAAATTAAGCAACAAAATCAAACGCTGGGAGGATGACTATCTCTTGCGCGCGCCGATTGCGGGCACTGTATCTTTCGCCAAATTCAAGCACGTCAACCAGGACGTGAAAACCGGCGACATCCTCGCCACAATTACCCCGGAAACAAACGCCAAAATAAGCGGACAAATCGAATTGCCACTCACAAAAACCGGCAAAGTCAAAACCCAACAAACAGTCAACATTAAACTTGAACGCTACCCTTACATGGAATACGGCGTGGTTAAAGGCATCATTGGCAGCATTACGCTGATGCCGTCTGCCGAAAAAACATACATCGCGGAAGTGGAATTGCCAAACGGACTAAACACCAGCTACAAGCGCACACTTGAATACACACCCGGCATGGAGGGTATCGCCGAAATTATCACTGACAATCAAACCGTCGCCATCAGATTCATCCAACCGGCCAAATCAATATTCAAACGAATCTTCCCGTCAAACAAATCAGAAGTCCGCGATTCCAATCCATAAAGCAGCGCTTGCGCCAACAAGGAGGCTTGTCTCTGCTACACCTCTGCCATGATTCTGCTTGCGCCATCAGGATATCCTGAGACGATGCCTTTGGATGCAAGCTGTGCTACTGC
>CAZMFH010000171.1:4017-5466 GCA_964565485.1 uncultured Verrucomicrobiota bacterium
ATCAGGAAATTTGGCTTTATGGCAAACAAGGATATCCATATTTTGCTTGTTGACGACACTGATTGCTACCGGCGCCCAATGGAATTCTGGTTAAAGTCCAAAGGCTACCGCGTTACCGGCACAAGCAACGGCGCGGATGCCATCGCCATCATTGCGCGCGAACGCCCGACCATTGTTTGTCTGGACATGAAAATGCCGGGGATGGACGGCATCGAAACATTGCGCGAAATACGCAAACTCGATCAAACACTGCCGGTCATCATGCTTACAGCCTACGGCACGCCGCAGGACATGAAAATCGCCGAAACTCTTGGAATTGCAGGCTTTTTCATGAAAGAAGATGATTTCACTGTCGCCGCCAAACTGATTGTCATCGCGCTTGAATCCGGGAATATGTCAATCACCGGCCAACACAACATTTAACAATTGAGCCAATTTCAAAACTCACGTTTTGAAAAAACTACTTCTCAAGCACAATATTTAAAACCGACGGCAAAGATTTTGCTTCCTGTCGTTCAAGCACGGTTTCCTTATAATCGGGCGCCGTTACCGTTACGCGGTAAAAATGATCTTCCACAAGCGGTTTTTCCGGCTCCTCTCCCACCGTCAAGCGCCTGGTTTCCAAAACAATAACGACTTGCCCCGCTTTATCAACAAACACCTGGTCTTCAACTTTATCAGCCAAACGCAGGAACGACACTTTGGCGCCCGGAACAGCAGCGCCATTCTTATCTGCCACATTAATCGGCAATGTGTTTTGCATAAAAACCAGCGAATCCCAGCCCTTCCGACGCGCAGCAGATTTCAATCCGCCGGTTCGATTGGGATGCCTGGACTCATCCATCCGGCAATCCAAAAAAGCAATCCATTGAAACTGATCGCCGGTTATCCAATGCCTTTGATTTTCTTCAAAACTGCAACGCTCAAAGACCACACGATTAGGCGTCTGCAGCGCCGTTCGACAACGCCGAAAAACACATTCGGCTATTTTCGTACGCGCGTTTTTCTCTCCGCCAAAAAAATGATGCAGGCCAATCCCGCAATCCTCAAAAACGCACCCCGCCACAACCGGCGCGCGTTCCGATACCACATAGACCCCGTTCGCTGCGCGCGAAACGTGCGTGTCGCGCAATTCGATCACCCGCCCTTTCAACCAGCAACGCTCAAAGTCTTGATCGGACTGCGCGCAAGTCAGACGGCTGTGATATATGCCCGCCTCCGCCCCATAAGCCGCGCCAATGGTCATGCCGCTGATCGTCAGGCCGCCAGGTTCCGCATCCGGCACAGCGCCAACCAGCAAGCTTGTTTTCGGCGCCAACCGCAAGACCGGCCGAATATCAGGCTGAACGGGATCTCCAACCGTCAGGCGATTAACCGCTTTGGTCGCACGAGAGATCATCACCACCAAAGCGCCTTGCATGACAATTTCCGGCTCCGTAACAGCCGCAT
>CAZMFH010000172.1:0-790 GCA_964565485.1 uncultured Verrucomicrobiota bacterium
AAAGCGACAACCTATATCAGGACGGGACCCGGGACATCACTTTTGCATTGTTAATTGCTAATTTTAACTTTCTTCCTCTTCCGCTCGGACGTTCTTCCCTGCGCTCCTTGCGCAGAATTTTATTGGTAACAGCCTAAAACGTAACAACACCCCAAAAACGCTAATACAGCGGACCCAATTTTTCGCAGACCCGGAAATCATCGCCGCCAAACCGATCCCAAAGCGTGGGGCGGAAAATCCGTTCGGCAGGGATATTATGCAGATCAACCGGAATCCGCAACATGGCGTTGAGCGTCAGCAAATCAGCGCCAATCAGTCCGAACGAATTGCCGTCATGGTTGGGACCGATCCGCGACATATATTCGAATGCCAACATATCGCGCGGCGCCCAATAGGTTTCCGGCCAGGTCGGATCGGTTACCCGGCTGACATAATCGGCCACATCTTCCGGCAACTCAATCGTTGCGCCCTCAACCACGGAACAGGTCGGCAAATTTCCGGCCACATTATAACGATAAGCCGTCATGGGCACACCGCCCGGAGTCCGGTAATGACTCGAAAGACCGTCACCTGGGAAATACTCCAAAGCCGCGCGCATATAGACAGTGCGCGCCATGGCCGTACGCATAAGTTTGGTTTGAAGCGTTTGATCTTTCCGCAGTCTATCGGCGATTTCCTGGACGGACATTTTGGCGCCGCCCTTGATCAGCCCCGGCAGATCAAGCGCATAATCCAGCGCGCCGGCGCCCGAATTACGTTTGTCAATAAAGCCTTGCGGAGCGATTCTGGA
>CAZMFH010000172.1:800-5456 GCA_964565485.1 uncultured Verrucomicrobiota bacterium
TTGCCCGTCGCCTTTTTGATGCTTGCCGCCGTCCAATTGGTGCGGATATCGGCAAACAACTGCGGCAAGCCTGTCAAAAGATGGGCGGCCAGCATGCCCAATCCATTTTTTGAATCATTTTCCGTGGCCACCAGAAAAGCGGAACGAAAACCGTTCCAATCGAAGGAACTGTTCAAGAGCGATTCCGCAACATCAAAGTTCGGGTAAAGATCCGTCCATTGCCTTTGCCCCTGGGTCCCGGCCAGAATAGCGTTAACACCCTGCGCGCGTTCGACATCAGCGCGAAATCCTTGTTGACGCGCGACAGTTTGATCGGCCAAACGCGGATTGCCGACCATCAGATCGCGGACAATCATGGTCATCAGAATGCAGCAGCGCAACAATTCGTCGGGCGGATAGGGCCGTTTCCCCTTGCCGAAATCAAAATTAAAATTCTTTTTCATGAACTTAAATGCCCGTTCAAGTTCATCATGATCGTAAAAACCCTGGTCAATACGGCCTTTGATCGCCACCATGTCAACGGAGACTGTGCCCAACCCGAAATATTCCTGCATAAGATTACGGCGCGCATCTGAACCGATAATCCCCATGGAAACACCGCCCAGCGACAGATAGTTCTTTCCGCGCATCTCCGCCACGGCTGCCGCGCACCGCGCGAAACGCAGAATCCGCTCGGCGACAAACGGCGCGATGGCATCTTGTTCGTCTTCCAGATCAGGATTATAGATGGAGAAAACCGGACGCATTTTTTCATCCATCGCCGCGCAAAACGCCTTCAACCATACCGCGCCAGGCCGGTCGGTTTGATTCAAGCCATAGGCCGCCTGCACCCATTCACTGCTGCCAATCCCCTGACAAACGCTCATCAGCTCATCGCTGTAAGCCCAGGAGCGGCTGACCCAGATATTGGCGCTGACCCCCTCCCGGATGAAAGCCGCCTGCGCCAGCGCGCCCGTACGCGCGCCATAAACAATTTCCGGCGCAGTTACAACGCGCACCGGCGTGCCGTCCGGCAACCGGACATGGCGACTGATCAAATCGCGCACTTTTTCCGCCAGACGCCATGTGCCGGCAAAATTGCTTTCATAAGCGCCAACACGTCCATCGGCTACAGGCGTTATCGCTATCGTTGGAACATGCCCGACCAACAGGCGCGCTGTTGCGGCAAATCCCCGGCAACCAACATTTTGAACAGACATATTCCCCTCCTGCATGTCAGCGCAACTGCACGGCCAACTATTCTTGCTGCCTTCCAAGCTTTAAACCGACAAGGCCGGCTGGCGGCGCGGCGGCCGGTTCAAGCACAACAACCGAATCATTCGCAACATCAAGCGCCTCCTCATCGGCCTTGCTGGCGGCAATCAATGCCGATGGAACCAGGGGCAGAACACGCATCCGGTCCGATGCCGGGAACAGACCGACCCCGACATTGATTTCGCGCAAACGCACCTGACCTTTATTTTCATCTATTGCCATCGCCACGACGTTCAGCGGATTGAATTCCAATTGCCGCGTGATCCGCTCAAACCAGTCATTCGGCGGCAATTCGTCGAATTGCAGAATAAATCCGGCCAGATGCTGTTGGCGCGCGGTCTGCGCGAGCAGTTCGCCGGTCAACACATCGCAATCCGCCATTTGCACCAACGGCAGAAGCCGGATGCGATGATAGCGCGCAAACATGCGAATAATCAGATCCTCATCCGTGGCTGCCTGCACAAGCCGGCCATCCGGCATCTGCGTAAACCATTGTGGAGCAATGGCGGAAAGCGAGGCGGCAAAAGGCTTGATCGCCTCCAAAAGCTCCTGTTCCGGCATACGTTGCGGGAGCACGGCAATTTGCACCGGCAATGGCCCGGCGGCCAGATAATGCAAAGTGGCATTCGCTGCGCCAAGTTTCGGCGAATAAGGCGCCATCCCCCACCAACCCAGCCCCATTTCCTGGGGAATCGGCACGGAGGCGTCGAAAACCGGCAGGTCATTAATATAACCGCCCGCGCCGTCGCCCTGAATATCGAGCCGCATTTTGATCTTGCCGCGCGGTTTGAACCACGGTTTGGATTCGTTAATCACCGGATTACCTGCGCGCCAAACCTGCAGATAAATATTGCCCGACTGGTCGAATCCATACCGCACCATATCCTGGCGGGCGCGGCGGGCATACAGCCAGAAAAATCCGCGAATATCGTCAAGCACAACCTCGATAAATCCATTACGCATCGTATCCGATCCAAGCAGGCGCAAATAGACTTCGGCCTGCGACCGGCCGGCGCGCAGATAAATACGCCCTTCTTCCCCCGGATAATCCGAGGAAGTCAGCCAAGCTGCGGAAAGCCGTCCCAAACTGAAATCCTCAACAACCGGCTGCGTCAATGGCAGGAAACGCCGGAACATTGCCGCCGCCTGTTCGGAAAAAGGGTCGCGCACAACCTGCTCGACATACCGGTTCATAACGCAGAATTCCTTCATGGCCGTCAACTCGTTATACCAGATGGCATCGCCCAAACGCGCCTGCATAATCGGTTTGGCGCCCACATCGCGCAAGCGGCGCATATTGGCATAACGCTCTTCCGGCTTTTCGAGCAGCCCCTGCATCATCGTAATGGCCGTTATATTATCAGGGAAAGCTTCCGTAACCCGTTTAATCAAGCCAATCGCCTCACTGCGCCGATTGCGGCGCATCAACCACTCGGACTGGGCGAGGGAGATTTCCGGATTACCCGGGAAAACACGCGCGTATAAATTGAGCAGCTTCTTGGCTTCCTCCGGCTGGCCGGTTTCATCAATCAAGCGAATGCGCCGAATCGCCAGATCAATCTGTCCGGGATTAATATCCAGACTGCGCGCATAGAACTCCAGCGCCTTGCCGATCTCAAAAAGACGCAAATAGGCATCGCCAATCAACATGAGCGGTTCCTCATTTTTCGGATCCATGGCGCTCCATTGATTCCAGATCGTCAGCGCGCGCGTATATTCGCCGTTTTCGAAGGCCACATGCCCCTCCTGGCGCAACAATTCCGCGCGCGCCTCCGGCGGCAACCGGCTTTCCTGATCAGCCAGTCCGGTAATTTCATAGTAAAGCGCAAGACTCACATCATCCGCCGGCATGGGCAGGGATTCCACCGCCACAACAGTATTGGATAAAACATTGGTGGAGACAAGCAACGGCGCCTGCCCGTCCGCCGCCAGTTGGACGCCGGGAATCACGGCCAGCATTGCCGACAAAGCGGCGGCTTTTTCCAGCATCTCCGGCAAACGCACAACCAATTGCACTCCGCGTTGCTGCAATAAATCCCCGGCCTGCCCAAGCCAGCGCGTCAGTCTTCCGGCGGATGCCTGTTCGATATCGCCGAGATTGAGAAAGACAGCATCCGGCGCGGAATCATTCAAGCGTTCGACAAGATTAGAAGGCGTTAATGTATCCATCCATTGCTCCTTTTCCACCCAGATATTGGGTGCAAGTTTCAGGTGATAAGACCGCGCTAACATTTTATAAAGCTCCGGATCCCAATCGCCGGAACGCGCCACCCCCTGCCTGGCAACACGCAGCCAGGGCGGACTGATATGCGTCAAACGGTAGGCATTGCGCGCCACCCATCCGGCGACATGGACGCCTTGCGTTTCGCGCGGTGTCCATGCGGCCATCACCGGCGTTTGTTCGCGCAGATCAAGGCATGCGCATTCGACACGCGCCAAGCCAGGCGTTTTATCCCAGACGCTCAGACCAATCATCCCGGGCACAGCCGCTCCGCGCACAATCACCTGTTCGCGGAAAAGCGGGCGGCCGTTCAGTTCGGCAAAAAGAATTTTATCGCGCACATGCAGGCGCAACTCGTTCAAGGCCGACAAATCGGCCGCCGCCTGGGCGGAAGCAAGCGTAAACGGCTCCAAGCCGACAAACTTCTGGCGCACCCAGACATTGCCTTGCATATCAATGCCAAAGTAAACATAAGACTCCTCATCCGGCGAAGCGCGCAAATAAACGCCCAACTGCCCGCCATGCAGCCGGAACACCAAACGCGCGCTCAAATCCCGACATAAATCGCTGCCGGCCAGCCATGCTTTTGCCCCCGTAACGGGAGGCGGCGCCGAAAGAACGATCAGGTCGTTGGAAAAAGCCGCCTGCCCCCAATCCACAATCCAGGCCGAAGCCGTGGCGACAGCGCTCCAATTCGTATAGCCATTTTGCGCCGGCCAGGATTTTTCCAGCCGCTCAAGCAGTTCCTCAACACTCCATTTGGAATCAACAAGCAAACGATTCAAGCGGCGCGGATCACTGAACGACGTATTGAGCGCCTTGTTGCCGGAAATAAATCCAAGATCATAATAACGTCCGACAAGGTCCAGATTAACGCGCCGCACCAAAGTGGCGCGCTCGTCAAATTGCCCAAAATCGCCATAAGGATAGGCATAAGCCGGCGGCTTGCGGCCCGTGTTAGCCTCAATCAAACTTATGCAACGCTCATGATCATCGGCCAGACGCCGCTTGAACTCGTCAAGCGTCTCATAACGCCGCGCGCCGGCCAACCACATGGGTGTGGTCATAAAATTGCCCTTGCGCCCCGCGCTGTCGGCTGGAATGGAGGCAAAGCCGTTGTCGCCCTGCGCGCCAATTTCCCAAATATACGAACGCGCCATTTCCTTGATATACGGCCAGCG
>CAZMFH010000173.1:0-5420 GCA_964565485.1 uncultured Verrucomicrobiota bacterium
CAGCAAGCTGATAAAGTTCATCAAACCGTGTGTCTTCCGTAATGCGTCGGCAAAAACGCTGGTCGCGCAAATCGCCAATCAAAAATTCATCTGCATCCGATTTTTTATATTCATGGCGCTTGAGATCAACGCCGCGCACCCAGTAGCCTTCCTGTTTCAGCCGGGCGACAAGATGTCCGCCTATAAACCCGCCTGCTCCGCAAACCAAGGCTTTTTTGTGTTTTTTCATAACATCCGGTTATTCAAGGGAACATTCCCGCTTCAAGGCCGGCAAAAACCGCGGCATAAAAAGCGTCGCGCATACGCAGATAACCGGCATCGTTCGGATGGTTGGCCGATTCCTGGTGCATCAGGTTCTGTTGCCAGCCTGGGACGGAGGTAATGGCCTCATAAACCCGCGCCACAGGAATATTGAAGTCGGCGGCGATGCGATAAATCCGGGGATTAAAGGAAACTATTCGCGCCTGCTGCGCGCTGCGCTCGCGGTATTGATTGCTGATCACCGGCGGAATGGTGGCAATAATGACGGGGATGCCGCGTCCCAGCGCGATGCGGATCATATTGCGCAGGTTCTCTTCGATTTCACTGAAAGGGTAACCGCAAAAATGGTCATTGGTGCCTTCCATCAGCAGCAGCAGATCCGGCTGGGTCTCATTGAGCACATCGAGCAGACGCTCGATGCCGTCGTAGGTGTCTTCGCCCGGCACACCTTTATTGACTGCCCGAAAAGCGCCTTCAAACATCAGATTTAATTGCTTTTCGAGGAGCGTGGGATAATTGCAGGTTTGTTCGTCGCTGCTCCCGCTGCCGTAAGTAATGCTGTCGCCAAAAGCCGTAAATTTAAGCGCTTCCTGCCATCTTGCGGCAGTTAGTGTCCAGTTCGCTCCGCCAAAAATAAGTTCGGCGCCTTCATAATTGCTGCCGGAAAGCAGGATTTGCCATTCTTGAAGAAGGTTGGCGTGGATGGCCAGATCGTTTTTGCCATCGCCGTCATAATCGCCGGCAAGCGCCTTGTATTGAGAATTTCCGAATATCAGCGCGGCGCGGGCATAGCCGAGGCTGGAAAGCAACACCTGCCATTCGCCGGTCAGCCGGTTATAAACAGCCGGATCGGCTTTGCGGTCGTTATCGTAATCGGCCGGAATGGGCATGTCATCGCTGCCGCCAAACAACAAGGATACGCCGGCATAGCCGAGGCTGGAAAGCAGCACCTGCCATTCGCCGGTCGTTCGGCGGTAAAGCGCCAGATCGGCCTTGCCGTCGCCGTCATAATCCGCAGGAATGGGCATAGTTCCGCTTCCACCCCATTGCATGGAAACAGGCGCATTATTATTGCCGGACATTAAGATAGACCAGACTCCGGAACGTTTTTCATAGCAGGCGATATCAGTTTTACCGTCGCCGTCATAATCTGCGGCAACCGGACCCATGTATGGACCGCCAAAATAAGTGATGGTTTTGGCATAGGCGCTGTCTGATAACAAAACAGTCCAAACACCGTTCTTTTCGTAGACGGCCACATCCGTCTTGCCGTCGCCATCGTAATCGCCCGGAACAGGGCGCGCGCCTGGTCCGCCCAAAGCAAAGGCGCCCGAGTGATAGGCATTTCCGGAGAACAAGACATTCCAAATCCCGTTTTCCGCATCGTAAAGCGCCGGATCGGCTTTGCGGTCGCCATCATAATCGTTGATACGGTTCAGCGCCGGATTGGGAATCGTATAGCAATAGGAATCCATTGTTTTCCAGACGACGCCGTTAGACGAACCTTTCCATTCCACAATAACCGTTAGATTGGAAACGGTAACCAGCGTATAGCCGTTGGTGCGTTCAATATGCCGGGCTTTGGAGGCCAGGCCGGATTCGCCGAAATTGCGCCCATACACACCGCTCCAGTTGGTGGTAGCCGGCGCGCCGCCAGTGCCGACCAGCACCTGCTGCAAGGTTTTGCCGGAAGCTGTTTTGATTTCGGCGCGATTATAAAAAGCGTCCCGGCTGCAGAAATAAAGACGCGCCCCCGCCCCGCTCATGCTGTCAAGAAATTTGTTGCGCGCCGCGCGATTGACGGCCAGGCAATCGGCGGATGCCACCTGCACCGCCGGTTCATAACCGAAAACGAAAATATGCGGCAAACTGTTTTGAGCCAGTTGCGCGTCCAGCCATTCCTGATTGATCTGATGTGAAGCGCGGAATTGATCCAGTCCGATGAAAAAGGCATTGTTTTGGCGAAAACTGTAAGTCAGGCCTTTTTCTCCCGCCGGCCCGTTGTGCGGCAACGCGTTGCTGAAAGCCGCCAGAAATGCCGGCACACTGTCGGGCGCGGCGGCTTCACGCGCGCCGCGGATTGGTCGGACAGGGATTTGTGCCAGATAAATCGGCGCGAATGCGTTGGTCCAAAGCGCGTATTGCGCGCCGATATTCGTGCCGATTGGCGGCAGTTCCGCGCAGATGCCATGAACCATATCGCCGGCAACCAAAACAAGACTGGGCTGTTCGGCAACTATGGCTTGGGACATGGCCAGCATAGTCGAGGTCTGCACCCATGATTTTCCGGGTGTGTTCGTGCCGTCTCCCCGGGTTTCGGCAATAACCGCAAAGCGCCAGAGATTGGTGGCAGTCAGGCAGGCAGGCGCGAGAGCGATGGCGATTAGCAGGCTCAAAACCTGCCGACGCAAGCCAAAAAGCGCCACGATGTTGTCTGCCAGCCCGAATATTTTTTTCATATGGCCCGGTTCCAGCTTGTTTTTTTGCTGGCGCATAACAAATTCATTGTCGAGTTGACTGCATTTACAGCCGAAATCCTTTTTGCAGTTCCGGTTATGCCGCATTGGGATACAATACAATTAAGCCGATTTTTTGGCAAGTGTTTTGCGCCGGCCCAGCAGTTCCGGGCGTAAACCAAAATTTTTGGTTGCAGCCACAAGCCGCCTTGTGCCATCATGTTTTTTTAAACAAACCAATAAACGGAGCCATACCAAATGCATAAGCCTGAACTGATTGTCGCGCTGGATTTGCCTTCCGCGCAGGAATTGACCGGCATCCTGCGCCGCCTGCCCGACACCGTCCGCTGGTTTAAGGTCGGGCTGGAACTGTTCACCGCTGAAGGTCCGGCGGTTTTAAAGCTTCTGCGCGAATACAACAAAAAAATTTTTCTCGATCTCAAGCTGCACGATATCCCCAATACCGTGGCGCGCGCCGTGTCTGCCGCCGCCCGTCTGGAAGTCAACATGCTTACGCTGCACGCCTGCGGCGGACGCGCCATGCTGCAAGCCGCCGCCGATGCCGGACGTTCCGCCGCCCGGCCCGCCCCGCTCCTGATCGCAGTTACAACCCTGACCAGTTTGAATCAATCTGACCTCCAGGAAATCGGATTTAACCGTACGCTGAATGATCATGCCTTGGCGCTCGGCCGGCTGGCGCTGGATTCAGGCATGGATGGATTGGTTGCTTCCGTCCTCGAAACGCAACATCTGCGCGCTGAATTTGGAACCAAACCCGTTCTGGTTACGCCCGGCATCCGCCACGCCGGCGCGGAAACAGGCGATCAAAAACGCATCGCCACGCCGGCCATGGCCGTGCAATCCGGATCAAATTTCCTGGTGGTCGGGCGGCCAATTCTCGCCGCCGCCGACATGGCGGCGGCCGCGCAGGCGATTCTGCATGAAATCGCAGCCGCCCATCAACAGCCGACACCTTGAGTTTCCGGAGTTTGCCGCAGGCGGACCCAACAAACGCGGCTTGGTGGCGGCGCGCTTATTCTCCTCCGGTTACACTGAGGATTTCCGTCAAGCTCGAAACACCTTGGCGGACTTTTTCGAATCCGACCATGCGCAGTGTCATCATGCCGTTGGCGATGGCTTTATCCGACAGCGCCTTGGCATTGGCATTCTGCAAAATCAATTGCCGGATCGCATCATCCACCATCAGAATTTCCATCAGCGAACCGCGTCCTTTAAATCCGCTGTTGAGACATTTCGGGCAGCCAACCGGCGCAAACACATCAACGCCCTTGAATTCATCAGGCTCAAGATTGTAAATACGCATGTATTCCGGCGTTATTTCGGCCGGCTTTTTGCAAATCGGACATAATTTTTTATAAAGACGCTGGGCCTGGGCCATAATCACGGAAGAAGAGAGCAAAAATGCTTCTATACCCATATCCCGCAAGCGGGTGATGGCGCCGGCAGCATCGTTGGTATGCAGGGTGCTCAGCACAAGGTGTCCGGTCAATGCAGCCTTGACAGCTATCGCGCCGGTTTCATTGTCGCGAATTTCGCCCACCATGACAATATCCGGATCCTGACGCAAAATAGAGCGCAACGCATTGGCAAACGTCAACCCGACATCCTCATTGATCTGAACCTGATTAACCCCGGGCAACTGATATTCCACCGGATCCTCGGTTGTAACAATATTAACATCGGCTTTATTCAAATCCTGCAAGCACGAGTATAAAGTGGTGGTTTTGCCGCTGCCGGTCGGACCGGTTACCAGGATGATTCCATGCGGCTGGCCGATGGCATAAATCAGCGCGTCATAGGCGCGGGGGTCGAGCCCTAAAGATGAAAGGTTCGGCGCCAGATTGCTTTTATCAAGAATACGCATGACAATTTTCTCGCCGTGAATCGTCGGCAAAAGATTGACGCGCACATCAACTTCCTTGCCCAGCGCCTTGATCTTAAAACGTCCATCCTGCGGGATGCGGCGCTCGGCAATGTCCATATCAGACATGATCTTGATGCGTGAAATAATCGCCGATTGCAGAGTCTTGGGCGGGCTGGGCACCTCGTAGAGATCGCCGTCCACCCGGTAACGCAGACGCAAACTTTTTTCCATCGGCTCAATGTGAATATCGCTGGCGCGCCGGCGCAGAGCCTCCACCATTACGGAATTGACGATGCGAATAACCGGCGCGCCTTCGGCGCTTTCCAGCATCTGATCAATGCTGATTTCCTCTTTCTGCTCGTGGCCGACCTCGACATCCTCGCTCTCCACCATATTTTTGAAAATATCTTCCAACCCCGGCGAGGCCTGCTCGGAAAATTTTTGCAACACCTCGCGAACTTCCCGCTCGGCCGCAACCACCGGCACTACCTTTAGTCCGGTCATAAACTGAATTTCATCCAGAATCCCCATGTTAAAAGGGTCGCCCACCGCCACGGTCAGCATCTTGCCGACCTTGGCAACCGGAATGGCCACAAATTTCTTGCGCATTTCCGCCGGCATCACATCAAGCAACTGACTATCCGGCGTAAAGCGCCCCAACGAAATCGGCGGGATCCCAAGATATTCGGAAAGCACCAGCGTCATATCCGTATCCGAGACAAGCTTGTTTTCGGTCAAATGCTCCTCGAGCCGCTTGCCTTCCGCCTGGGCCGCATTGATGGCCTGCCGCAAGACATTTGCGTCAACCATCTTGCGCC
>CAZMFH010000174.1:0-5403 GCA_964565485.1 uncultured Verrucomicrobiota bacterium
GTTAAAAAAGCCCTTGCGCATTTTGAGCTCATGCGGATACGGAATCAAATCCATTGTTTTATTCATGATTTTCTTTTCCAAGGCGGGCATATGCCCGCAACCCAATTTCTCAGCATTCATTCTTCCATCACTACACAAGCAAAACTCACCACGAATTGTTTTAAATTTTTGCTCCGCCGCTTATCCCCGCTGCGCTTCCTCCAAAACATACCTTTGCTTGAATTTCAGACCGATCGCGAAGCCGATCGGTTTAAATTCAAACAAACTCTTCTTCTCCGTGCCTCCGTGTCTCCGTGTCTCCGTGGTTAATTCTTATCTTCCCGACACCAAAAGATTTTCAACATAAGTTCTCCAAGATCGCCATAAGTCAATTTTAAAACTCACGTTTGAAAGCAACTCACCCATCAAAAAACTTATTCAACGGCAGCATGGCGATACCGCGCGCCAGCGCTTCCGGACCATGCCGGGCCGGCAGAACAACAGTATGGATATCCGGATTGATCAATTTGCAAACCGCCAAACGCCGTTGCACAATATCGAGCGAAACATCGGAACATTGCGCCGTCCAGGGCCACAAAAAAATCGCTTCCGGATTGAACAAATAGTTCAAATTGATAATCATCTCGGCATAGACCTGAAACATTTCTTCCACCAATCCACGGCACAAAGCATCGCCTTGCACTGCGGCATCGGCAATCATTTCCCGTGAAAGCGGACGGCCTTCCCGCAACCATGCAGTCAAAATCGTCGCCGCGCCCTTCGCAATCGCCTCATCTGTCCTGAAACGCAAATCGCGGAAACGCGTCAGCATGTTGAGCGTCCCAAAGCGTCCATCCGCCTCGCCGGCGGGCGCATCGCGCAGCTTGAGCATGCCGATTTCCCCACCGTAATTCTGGCTGCCCATAAAAATCCGGCCATCCAGAAACATCCCCACGCCGGCGCCATCAAAATACAAAAAAGTGGACAACTCCGACGCCGCCCCCCATTCTTTCTCAGTCAAGGCCAGCGCTGAGGAATGTTCCAGAATCAGGCATGGTTTATCAAATTGCTTTTGCCAAAACGGAATAATCGGCGCTTTCTCGCCGCCAGTAAAACTGGACGAACGACGGACAATCCCAACCTTGTGATCAATCATACCCGGCAAGGAAACCCCAATGCCAACCAAACGTTTGCGATCCAACGCATGCCGGGCCAACAAAGTATTGACCGATTGCAAGAGCAAACGCAACTGCGCATCGCCATCCATCGGCAAGTTCTTTGTTTCTTCGGATCCGATAATACACATCCCTGCGTCAACCGCACAAATTTCCGCGTGATGACCAACAATCGAAATTCCCACAGCAAAACATTGATCGCCACAAATACTTAACGCCTTGGGCTGACGTCCCTGCCGTCCGTTCGGAGCGTCAGTTTCACTAACCACTCCGCCCTGTAATAAACGATCCACCGCCGTAATTACCGTAACGCGGCTAAGATTAAAGTCCCTGATAATATCGCCACGCATCGCCTTGCCCCGCTTCTTCCAAATATAGGACAGTAAACGATGAGTCTTTAAATCGCTCTTATATTCAAATACATTCATAAACAAGCCTGAAAACACCAAAAGAAGATAATTCAAATTAAAAGTTTTATATAATCTGCAACACAAAAGTCAAAAAGTCAAGCAGAAAAACAAATTTTGTTTAAAATAATAAAAAGCAAGGGCCGTGTCGCTCTTAGCGGCTCGCCCCACCAAAGACAAATTTTAGCCATCCGAAGAAAATCATTTTTGACAGGATAACGGGAATAACGTGATCACGGATTCCGGAATTTGTAAAATCGGCTTGATTGAAGGTGGTGTTTATGCCATTTTCTTGACTGACGCAACGGTGCAATACTTTCCTTCTTATGGGATAAGAGAAACAAATGCCGCCTTCCGGAACAAAATCTCTCATTAACAGTTGGGCTACCATACGCTACGAATTATTAAACACACCGATCAACAAGCTTGGTTTGCGGATTGAGAAATCGCCCTTAGAAAAGAACATCGAGCGGATTCTGCGAGAATTCAAGGCCAAGGATATTGATTTTGAGCCTTCATTTTATCTATCGGATTCTTGGGGATGCCCCGACGAAGTTCCCGTGATAGGAATTCCTTTTTATCTGGCCGACAAACGCTTGCGCAAAATTGAAGAAGAACAAACCGGCGAAGTTGAAGACGATCAACTGATTATGATGTTGCTCCGGCATGAAGCCGGGCATGCCATTAATTATGCATATCGGCTATGGGAGCGCAATGATTGGACGGATATTTTCGGCAGGTTTTCCAAACCCTATCGAGACTCTTTTCAGCCCAATGTTACCAGCCATGAATTTGTCCGCCACATTCCGCACAGTCAATACGGCTGGCATTATGCGCAAAAACACCCTGATGAAGATTTTGCGGAGTCATTTGCCGTCTGGCTTACTCCGCGCTCGTCCTGGCGTCGCAAATACGGCACATGGCCGGCGCTGCGCAAGCTGCGTTATGTGAATTCGCTGATGCGGCACATCCGGCATCGCCCGCCGCGTTGCGTCAGCGGCAAACTGGTCAACCATGTGGACGACATGACCATGCTGCTGGCCGAACATTACGGCCAGCGCGCCGAACGTTATCGCGCTGCGGCGCAGGGCTATGTGGACGACAAACTGCGCGAGATATTTTCCGTGCGCGGCAGACAACACATTCCAGCCCACAAATTGTTGCGGCAGGCACGCGAAGAATTGATTGAACGCATCAGTCGCTGGTCCGGACTCGGGCGCGAGGATGCGGAAATAATTCTCGATAAACTGACCGATCGCGCGCGGGCGTTGGGATTGGAATATCCGCGCGCGTCAGAAAATGAACGGCTCATGGATTTGACCGCCCTCGCGACAGCATTGGCGATGGATTTCACTTACATGGGGCGTTTTACGGAATAACCGGCAGATCAAATCATCGGGACTTCCACCTCAAAGAGCGGACGCTCGAGCGCGGCCTTGATAATCGTCTGTAACAGTTGCGGATAGTCAATCCCAGCCGCCTTGGCTGAACGCGCCAAGGCAACATCCTCTTCCAAAGAAGGATTGCAGTTCACCTCAAGGACATGCGGTTGTCCGGCGGCATCCAGGCGAATATCAACTCGCCCATAGCCCCACCCGCCGACCGCGCTAAAAGCACGCAAGGCTGTTTTTCCGATTTCCCGCGCCAACTCAGGCTCAACCACTGCCGGACAAACCACGGAGGTCTTGTTATATTCCACCGAATTTTCCAGCCATTTTGCCGCATAGGACATAATGGGCGGAATATTGGTCGGCAACGCAGAATAATTGACTTCCGCCAGCGGCAAGACGCAAGGCTTGCGGCCACCGATCACGCCGACATTGAATTCGCGTCCGGTCAAAAAACGCTGTGCCAAGGCCGGCTGACAATATGTTTTCAGGACATGCCGCACCTTGTTGCGCAAATCCTTTTTGGAATAGACAACCGAATCACGTTCCAGCCCGATCCCGGCATGCTCGCGGCTCGGCTGAACGATCAGGGGAAACTGCCAACGACAGCGGTCAACATCGCTGATTTTCTCCAAAAGCTCGGTTTGCGGAGGCACCCTGATGCCAACCCCATGCAGGAGACTGGCCGTCATGTATTTATAGCGCGTCAACCCAAGCGCCAGCGCCGACGAACCGGTGAGCGGATAACCAAGCATATGCACCAAAGCGGCCACACGCATTTCATAAAGCGCGCCGTGCACAACGTCATCATACTGATTAAAAACAACGTCCGGACGCAACTTGCGCAAGCGGCGCTGAAATTTAAGCAAATTCTGCGCCAGCGGCATAACCGTTACACGATGTTTGAGCTGCCGCATGACCCGCGCCATGCGCCTGATCATACAGCGCAGATCATCAGTGCCGCTGCAATCATCGGGCGAATCAGGTGTGCCCATTTCGCTCGCGTTATACAAAAGCACAATATGGAGACGCTTCATACGCATATTATGATATTCCTGATTAAAGCCGCGTTTTCATAACGCGGTTACGCGGTTGATGCGCGCGCCATGTTTGTCGCAAAAGCGCATAAGCCTGTTCGAGATTGCGACGTTCCCCGGCATGATCCAGACAACGCGCCTCGAAAGACTTCTGATGACGAGCAAAGACATTCCGGGCGCCATAACGCCGATAGAGCGAATCTGCCGCTCGATAATAACGTCCGTCCAAAAGCGGAGCAAAGCTATCACGCCATTCCAAAAGCACCGGAACATAGACAGCATGCCGTGTATTCCCGCAGCACATATAATTCACGGAACGCTCCGGATCAGAACGCTCAATGACATGCAACTGCGCCGAAATGGTCATCCAGAAATGGCGGCTGTCATCATTACAGAGCGAGTTGGGAACATTTTTGCGATCGCGCGAAACGGCAAAAACATCCTCGCAGGAAAGTTCGCCTTCGTGTTTGGCCAACAATTCCCGCATGCGCGTCAAACGCGCCAGGGTATTGCGATTCGGTTCTTTGGATTGCCAGGCCGAAGCCTTTTTGGAAAGATAATGATTGGAAAGCGCCTTGACCCCATAATCAACAAATTCAGCCGCGTAATCCGAAGATTGCGTTTCCAGAATCAAGCCGCGGCGAGCATCAACTGCCGAATAGATTGCGCCGCGTCCCGGCCCGGCGCCGCCCGCCATGCGTTTTTTGATCAGCCTCTCAAAAAGGCGCGGCAGATCATCCATGCTTTTGGCATGTTCCGCAAAATAACGCAAAATATGGCAATCATTGAGCAAAGGGTCATCAGGCACATACGCGGTATGCGAACCGGTATTGTTTGCGCCGCCTACTCCGTAACGATTCAGAAAATGAGCCACCCCGATATTGCCGATGTCATGGCCAACCTGGAAGTAATTGCCGTTTGGCATGTGCTGAACATAAAACGCCTGCATGTGATTGCGCTCATCCCTGATTTTGAAAAGCCGGTTTTGCCGCCGGCCCACCTCGACAAATGTGGTGCAATGCATGCCCGGCGCCTGCGCCGGATAAAAACCAGGCGGCAGGCAATTGAGCATCAGAATGTCATTTTTCGCCACACGGGCGCCATCGGCAAGCCCGCTGACTTCTTCGAGCCAATGCGGGGCAACCTTGCGCACAATGGCGGAAAAATCGCGGATGCGCGCCTCGATAACAGCAAGCGGAAATTTGCGCTTGTTCCAAACCCGCCGTGTTTTGGCAATCCTCTTGCGCAAAATTACGGCGCACATGCGCCCGCGCATCCGCCCCCCGCGATAAGGATCAGCGGGTAGTTCAACCCAATCAGATCGTCGCATAAAAATTCCCCCGTATTTACGAATAGATTTTGGTAACTATTCAGACATCTGAGCCGGTCCGTCAATAGTTTTTTGTTGTTATTTTAG
>CAZMFH010000175.1:0-5386 GCA_964565485.1 uncultured Verrucomicrobiota bacterium
TTGGGGTCGGGCCGGGGAATGTGCCGATTTTGATAGATATAAGCGCGGATGTTCCTTTTGCGGTCAAGAACATCATTGTTTCCAAAACTTTCGATAATGGCACAATCTGCGCCAGTGAGCAGGCGATTGTGGTTGAGCAAAGTGTGGCGGGCCGGGTGCGCGAGGAGTTCGTGCGTCAGGGATGTTATTTTCTTGGTCAGGATGAAATCGCGAAAGTTGCCGCCATTGCGGTTAATGCCGAGACGGGCGCTATGGAGCCGAAAGTGGTTGGACAATCTGCCGGCAAAGTCGCCGAAATGGCGGGAATCAAAGCCCCGGCCAATGTAAAGATTTTGCTGGCGGAGCTTGCCGGGGTTGGACGCGAATATCCGCTTTCGGGCGAGGTGCTGGCGCCTGTTCTGGCGTTTTATGTGGTTGACGATTTTGATTCTGCCGTCAAACGTTGCATAGATCTCAACTACATGGGCGGGGTTGGCCATACCGCCGGGATTTATGCCAATGATGACGCCAAAATCGCCGTGTTTTCCGAATTAATGAATGCGGGGCGCGTTGTTGTGAATACGCCGTCGTCGCAGGGCGCTGTCGGCGGGATTTTCAATGCGCTGACGCCATCCTTGACCTTGGGATGCGGCGCCGGAGGCAAGAATATTACCACCGAAAATGTTACCGCGCGCCATCTTGTCAATATCAAGCGATTATGCCGCCGCCGTTGCAATGAGCGCTGGGCGCGTTTTGATATGACTGCTTATTTGGACGAACAAATGGATGTTGATGCAATTATGCGCAGTTACAACAGCAATTATTAAACAATGAGAGCGGATTATGCTGGATTTTCAATACGATGAGCAAAAGTGTTGTCTGACTTGTGTGTTCGCCGGCAATTTGGGGAGCGAATATTGCACTGAGACGGCAAATGCGGTGGAAACCAGAATCCATGCCATTACCGGCGCCGGACTTGATGCGCCGCCGGATGAAAAGCTTGGCATAGTTTTTGATTTGGGCAAGGCGGAATATGTTTCTTCGGCTTTCATTCGTGTGATTTTACGATGCGCCAGACGGGTTCGCAAAGGGAATTTTTCCATTGTCAAGCCGAATCCCTTTGTCAAGGAAACCATCAGAACATCCGGGCTTGAACAGTTAATTGCCGATGGCGCTGCTGAGATCGAAAGCGTTCTTTATGAGTCCCGGGTGTTTGTGCCTTCTGCTGAGTTTCGCGCGCAAGCGCTGGTTGCCTCGATGGATCAATATCGCAAGCTGTATCAGGAATCTATCAGCGAGCCGGAAGCGTTTTGGGCCAGACAGGGGCGGGAACATATTGCATGGTTTGAGCCATGGCAAAAGACGCTTGAATGGCAGGCGCCGGATGTGTGTTGGTTTAAGGGTGGTGTTTTGAATGTGGCCTATAACTGTCTTGACAGGCATCTGGGCACGTCGGTTGAAAACAAGACTGCTATTATTTGGGAAGGCGAACCTTGCGCTTCCGGTCTGCCGGTGGAAATACGCAAATTAACTTACCGGCAATTGCATGCTGAGGTGTGCCGGTTCAGCAATGTTTTAAAAAAGCATGGAATACATAAAGGCGACAGGGTTGTTGTTTACATGCCCATGGTTCCGGAAGCGGTGGTTGCCATGCTGGCTTGTGCGCGCATTGGCGCCATTCATTCCGTGATTTTCGGCGGGTTCAGCGCGCAGGCGATCGCAGATCGCGTCAAAGACAGCGCGGCTAAAATTATCATAACGGCCGACGGCGGATATCGGCGCGGCGCCATTGTGCCTTTAAAGCAGAATGTGGATGAATCCTTCGCGATCCTGGGCAAAGATGGAGAAATGCTTTGTGCTTCCGTCGCCAAGGTGATTGTTTTGCGCCGGACCGCCGGCGCAGTGCGGATGGAGGCCGGCCGCGATCTTTGGTGGCATGAAGAAATGCAATCTGTGAATGGCGATTGCCTGCCGGAAAAAATGCGCAGCGAAGATACGCTTTTTATTCTCTACACAAGCGGTTCGACTGGCAAGCCGAAAGGCATCTATCATACATCAGGGGGGTATTTGCTCGGCGCCAAGCTCTCGCATAAGTATGTTTTTGATGTTCGGGAGAATGATGTTTACTGGTGTACCGCCGATATCGGTTGGATAACAGGACACAGTTACATTGTCTATGGTCCCTTGGCCAATGCATCCACCGTGGTCATGTATGAGGGCGCGCCGAATTTTCCGGAACAGGATCGTTTTTGGCGGATTGTGGAGCGGCATGGCGTTACTATTTTTTATACCGCGCCGACTGCCATTCGCGCTTTCATGCAATGGGGTGAAAAGTGGCCGGAGCGGCATGATCTTTCCTCGCTGCGCCTGCTCGGGAGCGTTGGAGAACCAATTAACCCCCAGGCTTGGATATGGTATCATAAGCATATTGGGCGCGAGCAGTGCCCGATTGTTGACACGTGGTGGCAGACGGAAACCGGCAGTATCATGATCACAACTCTGCCCGGCGCAATGCCAGGCAAACCAGGTCCGGCTGGTGTGCCGTTTTTTGGGGTGCAACCCGAGATTGTCAATGATGCCGGCAAGCCTGTCCAGCCGAATTCCGGGGGCAAATTGGTTGTGCGCAGTCCCTGGCCAAGCATGCTGCGTGGGGTTTGGGGCGACCGTGAACGTTTTGAGTGGACGTATTGGAGTGATTTGCCGGGCAATTATTTTACCGGTGACGGCGCGCGGCGTGATAAGGACGGCTATTTTTGGATTATGGGCCGAATTGATGATGTGATCAATGTTGCCGGACATCGCATCGGCACTGCGGAGGTTGAAAGCGCGCTTGTCAGCCATCCGTCTGTTGCGGAAGCCGCTGTGGTTGGGCGTCCGGATGATGTAAAGGGCTTTGGCTTGGTTGCATTTGTGGCGCTGCGTTCTGATTGTACGGGCAGTAAAGCTTTGAGCGATGAACTTAGGTTGCATGTCGGACGGGAAGTTGGGCAGGTGGCCAAACCGGACGAGATCCGTTTTGCGCAGAGCTTGCCGAAAACACGATCCGGCAAAATCATGCGCCGGCTTTTGAAGCAGGTTGCGGCTGGTGTTGAGATTTCCGGAGATGTTACAACGCTTGAAGATTTTAATGTGCTGGCGAAATTAACCGCAGAGGAAGGCTGATGTTTTGCGCCTGGGTGATTGGGGCTGATGTTTGCAGAAATGGTTTTTGAGAAATTGGAGGCAGGAATATGTTAAAGACAAACTATGACAAGGCCGCGAACACGCTGACATGTGTTTTTACCGGCAAAATGGATACGGTCAACAGTCAGGTGGATGCCGGACAATTCGAACAGGCTTTGCTGGCGCTTCGGGATAGCCGCGCGGATGGGGCAAACGCCGGCGGCATTGATAATATTTCAATTGTTTTTGATATGCGCGAGGTTGTGTTTGTGGCTTCGGCTTTTCTGAGAATATGTATTCAGGCCGCCAAAAAAGCGCAAAACGGCTCATTTAAAATCATGAATACTTCGCCCGTGATTCAAAAGACCCTCAAACTGGCGCGTTTGGATCAGTATACTTGCTGATCTGATCAACCGACAGAGCCAGTCGCAAAGCGAGAGTTTTGTATGCCTGATAGCTCCGGATTTGCCATTCGTAAAATGTCCAGAACCGATTTGGATTTGGCGCTGGATTGGGCGGCGGCGGAAGGCTGGAATCCCGGACGGCATGATGCCGGTTGTTTTTACGACACGGATCCTGACGGTTATTTCATGGCCTTTCAGGGGGACAAGCCGATCGGTTCTGTCAGCGCTGTGGCGTATGACGAAAATTTCGGGTTTATTGGTTTGTTTATTGTCCGGCGGCAATATCGTGGCGGTTGTGTCGGCATCCAGCTTGGTCGGCATGCCATGAATTATCTGGGTGCGCGCTTGATCGGCATTGACGGAGTCGAAAAGAAAGAAAAAAATTATGCCCATTATGGTTTCAAGCTGGCCTTTCATACCATGCGCTATGAGGGGCGCGGAATCGCCGGCCGGATTGCGGCCGATCTTTGTCCGATTGCCGCTGTGCCGTTTGACCTGTTGGCGGCGTATGATCGTCTCCATTTTCCAGCTCCGCGTCCGCAGTTTCTCTCGCGCTGGATCAAACAGCCGGAGAGCGCCGGATTTGCGATAAGGCATGGCGCTGCTCTTGCCGGATATGGCATGATCCGCGCCTGCCGGACGGGCTACAAGATTGGCCCTTTGTTTGCCGATGATCCTGCCGATGCGCAAGCTCTTTTGCTGGGTTTGGCAACTGTGGCTGCCCCGAATGATCCGGTCTGCTTGGATGTTCCTGAATCGAATTCGGCCGGTGTTGAACTGGCGCTTGCTGTGCGGATGAAACCGGTTTTTAGAACAGCGCGGATGTACAATCGCGCGGAAGTCAAGCTTCCTTTGCCGTCCATCTTCGGTATCACCAGTTTTGAGTTGGGTTAATCGGCGATTGTGCCGCATATGGACGGCGCTGTGGCGGAGGGATAAACTTCCCAGTTTTCGGTATGAACGGCTTTTGCGCCGGGCGCAAGCGTTTTGAGCGGACTAAGCGTCTCGATTTCCACGAAACGGTCGTTACAATAAATTTCGACGTTGCACCCGCGGTCGGCATGCGCTTGATCGGCGAAAACTTCAAAACGTTTAACGAACAATATCTTGCCGGACAGATAGCCGATCCAGCCGTTTGTGTTGAAGTAACCGATTTTGCAAGGCGGCAAGGCGGGCGAAGCTTGCAGTTTGATGAAGCTGTCGTCTATCTTTAGGCGCGGATCATGCCATGATGTATAGCTCCAGAGCGCGATATGGCGGTTGGGTTGGAATCTTTTGGCAGATGTTGGCGCGCAGCTTTGCGGCAGAATGACTGTTCCGCCCAGCGTGAGGGCGGAAAGCGCCCATGCGGCCAGTTCAATGGTTGCATTGCCGTCGTTGCAAATGGTGTGGATCAGTTTGACGATTGGTTTTTCCGGATCAATTGTAACGCGGATTGATTTCCGCAGATTGGTTGGTTTTTCCGTTGGCGCGTCAATCTGCAAGCCGTTTTCAATTGCCTGAATGGTTAGTTCTTTGGGGTCAGGAACATAAGTTATATCCGGATTTTCAGGCGCGGCCCAGAGCCGGTGTCCGCCCCAGAGATGATATTCACCGTATGGTCCCGGCAGGCGGAAGTCCGGTTCTTCGGCCAGCAGATTGCGGTTTGAGCCGTATGGCAGCAAGCGCGCAATTCGCAGAGCACCCGCAGCCAGGATATCCAAACGTAGATTTTTGTTTTGCAGGGTGTGCGTTGGCAGGCCGTAAAAATCAGACATGGCAAAAATTCCTTCGATCGTTGTCTTTAGAGTCGCTTTCAAAAGTCAGCTTTCGCAAGCAGTCTTCAGTATTCAGAAGCCAGA
>CAZMFH010000176.1:0-5379 GCA_964565485.1 uncultured Verrucomicrobiota bacterium
CAGGATCAAGGGCGACTTCTTGGTCAAGAGGCGTGTTCTCTTCTATCGTGAACTTGTAACGGTTGAGGGTGTCAATCAGTCCCCGCACGCGGACCTTGGCGAACTTCTTGTCGTTATAGTCCTCACTCAGGTTCACCTCCTGTTCGGGGCCAAAGAAAAGGAAATCCGGGACGGTCGGGCGGCTGTCGTCACGGTCGGAAAATCCGTCAACACGCAAGTAACGAGGTTTCATCCCCTCGCCAAAATCACGGTCAAGACACTCGAAAAGACCGCCGTTCAGGAAAGGAATATCTTTAAACCATTCAAGACCAGCCTTCGGATCGCGGAAACACTCCTTATGGCGATAGAGGCTGTGCACCATGAAATGCTGATCTTCCCGCCGCCAACCGCGCTGATCCATTTCGGTGTTCAGCGTGGCAAAAAACAAATTCTGTAGGATTGCGCGGTAGTAAACCGAGGAAGGTGGGACAGGCATTCCTGCCTGTCTTTTCCCCTTCGCACAGACAGGAATGTCAGTGCCACCTTTCGGGGCGAAGCCGTCCAGCGCATCCGCCAGTCGCCGCCGGTCGAAAAGCGCGGCAGGGATGAGTTCCTTCTCCCTGATGAACCAGCAGAAGATGAGTCTCGTGATCAGACGAATAACGCTGATATGGTCATGGCCATCCGCTTCCTTGGGTGCATCCTTTGGAAACTCGATATACTTCAGCGCCCAGAAATACCAATTGGCAATTTCGCGGTAGAAATCCTTTGTAACCGACTCGACATCGAAAGCCATGTCGCAGCGTTGCTGAATTGTCAGCGGCGTGATGCCGAACAATTCGGGATTGATCGCGGCCAAGTCCAAAAGCTGAAGACGTTCCGTCGCCGTGCGCAATCCAGCGCCCGGCCTGACCGTGATTCGGCGAAACAGGCGGCGACGTTCCGCCTGCTCATCAAACTTAACGTTCAGGAAGTGCCAGGCGGATTGATCGCTGTTTGAGAACACAAACAAGGCGTAGGTATGGTCGCGAAGCAATTGGTTCACAACCGGACGCTCCAACCTGCGGCTCAAATCGGGCGAAGTCAGGCGGCAATAAACGATGTGAAACGCGCCATCCTCGCCGCCGCTGGCGAATAACACGGGATCTTCGGCAAGCGCCGCCCTGGCGTTTTCCGGCCACTGACGCTGGCTGAGCGGCTTATTCTCCCGCTCGTAATTCAATTCTTCCCAAAAAAGCTTTTTTAGTCCAGCCAGATCCCGCAGGTTCTGCAGAATGTTTAATATTGTTGCCTGTCTGTCAGTTTGAGCCATAACAAACTCCGCCACATCCCGCCTTTACGTTGAACCGCGATGCGCCAGCCTGATCTTTCGGGAAAGCGCAGCCATCATAACAAAGCCATCCCGGAAAACAACGCGATTCCGCAAGTTGCTTTCGGAAGTTATCTTTTGAAAGCCGTATGCAGACAGCAATCAGCCCAATCCAGGCAGATTTTTCAAAGCTTGCAGAATCGCGCCAACTTCACGCTCCGCGTTTGGCGCGGGTTTTTGTGCCGCCTGCAAAACCGTCACATTCCCGCCGCGCGGCGCCCAAACAGCCGGATCGGTAGCGCAGAACAGCGCGACCACCGGTATGCCCAATGCCGCCGCCAGATGCGTCATACCGGAATCATTGCCGACATAACCGCGGCAAGCCGCCAACAGAGCAGCCGCCTCCATTAAAGTCAGACCACTGATCACAGGAATGGAAGGCGCAAGATGCGCGAGCGCGCGCGCCGGAACAGCGTCAGCCTCACCAATCAAAAAGAAAGGATCGCCCAAAGCGGCCTGACGCAAAGCGCCGGCCAACGCCGCAAAAACTTCCGGCGCGCAATTTTTGCGCGGGCTGCCGCTGCCCGGATGGAGACAAATCCCGTTCCGCACCCCCATTGCAGCAAGCCGATGCAACCCTTCCGCCCGGCGCTCCGGAGGCCAGCTCAATTGCGCGCGCGCCGGAATAGCGCCAGATTCGACCCCCACACCAACCAGCGGCTGCAAAAAATGATCCGCCGCATGACCATCGGCAACCTTGTGCGCTCCGAAAAGAATGTTTTTTATGTTCAAGCAGCGCAGATTAAGGCGCAACGGATCGGCTTGCTCGCCGAGATAACAGATCAGGCAATCAAAGGCTTCCAGCCATGCGCGTTCCGCGCTTGTCCAGACATGGTTGGGATAAAACCAGGCGGCATACCCAGCGGAATCCAACGAACGAACCCGATCAAGCAAACCGCCCGACAACGCCAATTCGGCAATCCGCGCGCTGCCGATCCATTCGATATAAGCATCCGGACGCCAGCGCCGCAATTCATGCACAACCGGCAAGGTCAGCAGAAAATCGCCCAACGCCCCGCCACGCATTATCAAAAAGCGCGGAGCCTTGCCGGAAATGGAAAGTAGGTTCATCCTAAATCCGGATTCAGGTCAATAGACAAACCCGCCCAGCCAAAGCATTCCGCTTCCAAGCGCACAACCCATCAGACCGAAAAAGCGGGCCAAATTGGGACGGCATAACCAGCGTTCCACCCAGCGCCGCAGTTTATAGGGACTCCAAACGAGCACCATCCCGCAGACAACCAGCAGGTAGGCAAAAACCGTCATCACCAGCCGGCTGGCGGATGGATGCATGAAAGCGCTATCCAGAATCGGCAAAGGCACAAGCAAGAGCAATCCACCCAAAGCGCGCGCCGCCAGCAGCTCATCCATCAAGACAATAATCAACCCGAACGCAACCGGGATGGCCGGATAAACAAACCACCGATGCGCATCCACCCAGTCAAACCCGGCCTGCAGCAACAAAACCGCCGACCAAACCACACAGATACCGGTCAGCAAACGCCCAGCCCACACATGCCGCGGGAAACGCCGCATCCAATTCGCAGTGCGTTGCGGCATCAAAGCCAGACCAAGGCCGGCCGCCAGCACAATCACACCACTAATCAATGATACAAAAGCCAGATCCGACATATTAAAAATCCTTTCCCAAGGCGGGTTATATCCGCAAACAAATTTTCTGATTGTCTTTCGTTGTTTTCAGCTTGGCATACAAAGTCTGGGCGGTGGCCTTTTCCACAACAACATTAATCAAGTCGCCGGGACGCGCACACTCCGCCTGTTCAAACACCGTTAAAATGTTTTGCCGCGTCCGCCCGACCGTCCGCCCGGCAACCCTTCGGCTCGATCCCTCCACCAGCACCTCAACCGTCCGTCCGACCCAAGCCTCATGCAGGCGCGAACTGCGCCGCGCCTGATCCGCAAGCAAAACATGATTACGGCGCAACTTCTCGTCTTCATCAACGTCATCCTTCATTTTGGCGGCAACGGTGCCTGGGCGCGGATTATATTTAAAGATAAAGGCATTATCAAACCCGATTTCATCCATAAACGCGCGGGTGGCCTCAAAATCAGCCTCGGTTTCCGAAGGGAACCCAACGATAATATCGGTGGTGATTGCGACCTGTGGCGCCGCTTCTTTCAAGCGGCGCACCGCCGCGCGATACTGATCCGCGTCATAACCGCGGCGCATCAGCTTAAGAATACGGTTCGAGGCCGACTGCAAAGGCAAATGCAGATGCTCACAAACCTTCGGCAATGCGCGGAAAGCTTGCGCCAGTTCCACGCTGCAACCGGAAGGATGGCCGGAAGTGAACCTGATCCGGCGCAAAGCCGGAATCGCATTTAAAGCTTCAAGCAGGCGCGGCAACGGCTCATTAAAAGCAGACGGCGCCGCTTGCCCATCCCAAACCGGGTTGGCGCGCCCATATTCCATGATGCTCTGTCCCAGCAGGGTAATCTCCCGCACCCCCCCATCCGTCAAAAGGCGCGCTTCCTCCAGGATATCCCGGGCTGGGCGGCTCCATTCGGCGCCGCGCACATCGGGCACGACGCAATAGGCGCAACGCCGGTTACAGCCGAAAAGAATATTGACAAAAGCGGAGATACCGCCCGCAAGATGGGTCTTGCCGTCATAGAGCTTGTCCCGGCAAACCGCCGCATCAAACACCGGCCCCTTTCCGGCATACACCAGATCAAGCGCCTGCGGCAAGCGCCGCATCTGAAAAGTGCCCAGCGCAATATCCAATCCCGGCACAAGCTCAAAGAGCTTGTCTTGCAACCTTTGCGCCATACAACCAACCGCGCCGATCACACAGCCGCGGCTCTTGCGGCGCGCAATCAAAAGCCTTAATTTGCCGATCGCCTTGTCTTCCGCCTTCCCGCGCACACTGCAAGTGTTTAAAATCACGGCATCAGCCGAATTTTCACGCTCTGCCAGCGCATAACCATGGCGTTCAAGCAGAACGGACAGCATTTCGCTGTCGCGCTCGTTCATCTGGCATCCAAATGTGCGCAAAAATATGCGTTTACCTGTCGCCGCGGCAGGCAATTTTCCCTGGCCTTTCCCGATGGAGCCGTCGCCTGGTTCGGCGCTTCGTACTTTTACAGACATTTAAGCCTCTCTTCAGGAAAACATCTTCCAAAGCTCGTTGGTGTTCACAACTCAGGAAATTTTTGCGCGACAACAAGCATTTCAAAGTCGTTGGTTGTCAACTTGTCGTTTCTTGAGTATGCCCCGAGCTTCGCGCCAAAAATATCAATCTTTTTGAATCCAAGCGTCTTTAAAAGCCACACAATCTCGCTCGGCACATAATAACGCTCGTTACACTCAAGCTCTCTTTTATTGCCGGAATCATCCTCAATAACAGCGGTGTTATAATCACGAAAAGTCATCAGATCAAACGAACACTCCTTGCACTGAGACTGTCCCTCTTTCTGTGCCGACTTATAGAATTCACCAACCGAATGAAAGAACGGGAACAATCCGTTCAAGGTGGTGAAAATAAACTTGCCCTTATCTTTCAACGCTTTGGTTGCGTTTTTGAGGATCTCAAAGTTCATCTCATCTGTCTCCATAAGAGAAAACCCGCCTTCACACAGCATAATTGCCAGATCAAACTCACCCTCAAACGGAAGATGACGGGCATCTTGCGTTTGGAAGTCAACGGGCAACCCTGCGGCCTGCGCCTTTTCCCTTGCCCTTTTGATCTGATTCTCGGAAAGATCAACACCGGTCACATTATACCCCCTCTTCGCCAGCTCAATCGCATGCCGTCCGGTGCCGCAGCCGATGTCAATGATCTTGATGGATTTATCTTGCCCAACCTCCTGCTCAATAAAGTCGCATTCGCCCACAGTTCCCTGAACGAAGCATTCCTTGTCATATTTATGAGCGTAGTTCTCAAAAAACAATTCGTACCATTGTTTCATTTTAACTCTTCGTTTTACTCGTTTAATCCTGAATACTGCTTTCAAAAGTTGACTTTTAAAATCGCTTCTTATGATAACATATATCCAACATGGCGCAGCAT
>CAZMFH010000177.1:0-5375 GCA_964565485.1 uncultured Verrucomicrobiota bacterium
TATGGGCGGAGCCGGCTACATTTTTGTCGGCACACACGATGCCGCGCTCATGCATAATTCCGCCGCCATCAATCTGAATATGGCCGAGCAGGCGCGTAAAACGGCCATCGGCCTTGTTTTTTATTCTTCCTCCGCCTGCATCTATCCGGCGCATATTCAGAGGCGCACGGCCAATCCGGGATTGCGCGAATCCGATGCCTATCCTGCCTTTCCGGACAGTGAATATGGTTGGGAAAAACTGTTCAGTGAGCGGATTTATCTCGCCTATATGCGTAATTACGGGTTACAAGTCCGCATTGCCCGGTTTCATAACATTTTCGGGCCTTTGGGAACATGGCAGGGCGGTCGCGAAAAAGCGCCGGCCGCCATCTGCCGCAAAGTGGCCGAAGCTCCGGATGGCGGTGCAATCGAGATTTGGGGCGACGGCCGGCAGACACGCTCGTTTCTTTACATTGATGAATGCGTCGAAGGTGTGCGGCGGCTGATGCGCTCGCAATTGGCCGAACCTGTCAATATCGGCTCCGATGAAATGATTTCCATCAACAATCTGGCCCGTCTGGTGATGCGCATTGCCGGTAAAAAATTATCCGTGCGCCATACGCAAGGACCGCTGGGCGTGCGCGGGCGCAATTCGGAAAATTCGCTGATTGCCGCAAAACTGGGATGGCGCCCAAACCAAGCGCTCGCCGATGGCATGGAGAAAACCTATGCCTGGATCGCCAAACAGGTTGCCGAATAAAAATATGCCCGCTTCGCCCGAAAAACCGATTGCGGAAGCCGGCTTGAGTGTTGTCGTCTGCGGTCGCAACGACAATCATAACGGCGACTTTGAGATGCGTGCCGAATACGCTCTGCGGCACAATGCCGCCTTGCTGACCAAGGCCGGCATTGATTATGAATTTGTCTGGGTTGAATGGAATCCGCTTCCGGCGCGGCGGTTCTTCGCGGAAAGCGTCAAAGATTGGGTTAAAAATTTCCGCGCCTATCTCGTGCCCCCGGAAGTGCACAATCATTATTGTGACAATCCGCGCATTGGCGTTATGCAATTTCTGGCCAAAAACACTGGTATCCGGCGCGCGCGCCGCGCATGGATTCTTTCCATGAATGCCGATACTTACCTTACCGAAGCCGTGCTCCAGCCGCTGGCCGCCGGCACATTGCAAGCCGACACTTTTTATCTGGCCGCGCGCGTTGATTTTGCCGAACGCCATCTCCGGCAGAAGCCGGCTGCATATCCGATCCCCGATCTGGCTCAGCGTGAGGTGGTCGGCATTGATGAAATCCGCCTGCCGAACGCCTATGGCTCCGCCGGAGATTTCACGCTTATGCATCGAAATTTATTCGCCCAAGCTCGCGGTCATTACGAAGCCATCCGTTTTTCAAATCATCACCTGGATACGCTTCTGGGCCGCCAGATCCGGGCGCTGGGCGGCAAGTTCGCCGTTCTGGGCCGCGTCTATCATGCCGATCATGCCGATTCCTGGAATAATTTTACCCTTGAGGATATCACCAGACATCATGGCGGATCAGATTATAATTCGCTTAAAATTGCCGTGCCCTACGCCAATCCGGAAAACTGGGGGCTGGCCGATTTCCAGGAAATTGCAATCAGCCCCGCTGCCTGGCAACTCGCGCCGCCGAAATGTGTAAATTTGCGCGCAGATGCTCCGCAGACAATCATCGTTCCTCCCGAACTCCGTGGTATTGACCGGGCTGCCCGCGATCTTGTCATGGCGCTTCGGGAAATCCGGCAAAAATCACTGCGTGTTGTAATTTATGGGCTCGGCAACCAAATCAGGCGTTCGCTCCTCAAAGGACTCCTGCATGATTGCGCAATCATCGGCTATATAGATGACCATGGCGGCGATACGCCACCGCTTCCGGGTCTTCCGCGTTTCGACTGGGCGGAACTGCAAAACAAGGAATATGACGCCATTTTAATCGGCAGTTTTTACTGGGCGGATGAGTTGTTCGCCAAAGCCTCGCGGCATGTCGAAAAAACAAAAATCCTGCCGCGGCGCGCATAAAACCAGGCCGGCTCTGGAGAAAGGATCGGCGCGTGTTCGCTCATCCAATCAAAAACGCAAGATGTAAAGTAGCTCTGTTTCTGGATGCCGGCCGGTTCGTTGTCAAAACAGCAGACAGCGCCGATGAGCTCAAGCAAGTGTTTAAACTGCGCCATGACGTGTATTATCGTGAGCTGCTGCAATCGAATATGTCTTCCGAGCTTGATATTGATCAATACGATGCGTTTTGTGATCATCTTGCAATTATTTGCAAAAAAACCGGTCAAACAATTGCGACGTATCGGATTATCTGTTCTCTTTTCTCCAGTGTGTTTTATTCGCAAAGCGAATTCAATCTCGACAATCTGCTGCGGCAAGCAGGCGTAAAGCTTGAGCTTGGTCGTTCCTGCGTACATAAAGACTATCGCAGGGGGATGATGATAATGCTCTTGTGGCGGGCTATTGCCGAATACATGAAAAAGACCAGGGCACACCTGCTTTTCGGGTGCGCAAGCGTCCCGACAACCGATGTTCAGCAAGCAGCTTTGATTCATGTGCTGCTCAATCAGCAACACCAAGCGCCTGCAAGCTATCGAGTTTATCCCGTTGTGCCTTATTGCTTCGATAACTTGGAAGCGCACGTTGCGCAAACCCAGTCGGCAATTATGCCCGGAACGGCGCCGTCGCTGAGCATGCTTGTGCCTCCGCTCTTTAAGGCATATTTAGGCTTGGGCGCTGTCTCATGCGGCGCACCGGCCGTAGACCAAAAATTCCAGTGCGCCGATTTTTTGCTTGCGCTTGATAGCCAAAAGCTTGATCAACTGACAAAAAAGAAATACGGAGTCTAACCTTATTTCTGAATCAAGCCGAGCCAGGATTGAATAACCGGTGCATATTTAACGATCAACGGCGCAAAGACGATGCTGACCATGCTCATCAGTTTGATGAGAATATTCAAAGATGGTCCGCTGGTATCTTTGCAGGGGTCGCCGACCGTATCGCCGACCACAGCCGCCGCATGCACGGGGTTTTTGCTTCCGTCAGGCAGTTTCTTGCCGCCCAAATTGCCCTTTTCGATATATTTTTTGGCGTTATCCCAAGCGCCACCGGCGTTGTTGAGCATCGTCGCCAACACAAAACCAGTCGACAAAGCGCCGGCCAGCAAGCCCACCAATCCGGCCACACCCAGAGTCAATCCGGCCGCAACCGGAATAACAATGGCCAGGATTGAAGGCAGCACCATTTCCTTTTGTGCGCCGGAAGTAACGATCGAAACGCAGCGCGCATAATCCGGTTTGGCCTTGCCTTCCATGATGCCCGCGATTTCCCTGAATTGCCGGCGCACTTCGTTGACAATCGATCCGGCGGCACGGCCAACCGCTTTCATGGTCAGCGCGCAGAAGATAAAGGCGGCCATCCCGCCCAAAAACAATCCGCAAAGCAGCATCGGATTGAGAATATGAATATTAAATTCCTCGACAAACTTGGTGATATTGGCGCTGATGGCGGCATCGCGTGTCAAATTCATATAAACTCCGTCCGGCGCGGCATCGGCAAACCGGGCAATCCACGATTTAACAACTTCAATGAACGACACCATCAACGCCATGGCCGTCAAAGCCGCCGAGCCGATCGCAAAGCCTTTGCCGGTCGCCGCCGTGGTGTTGCCGAGGGCATCCAGCGCATCAGTGCGCTCGCGCACTTCGGCGGGCAATCCGGACATTTCGGCGTTGCCGCCGGCGTTATCGGCGATGGGTCCGTAAGCGTCCGTGGCCAGCGTGATCCCCAAAGTTGAGAGCATGCCGACTGCCGCAAAACCGATGCCGTAGAGCCCCATATTGATGTTGGTAAACCCGCCGGCAAACCCGAAGGCAAACAGAATGCCGAGCACAATCAAAATCACAGGGAAACAGGTGGAAAGCATACCGGCGGCCAACCCGTCTATAATCACCGTCGCGGGGCCCATCTGCGCCTGCTCGGCAATGCCGCGTGTAGGTTTATATTCATCGGAAGTATAATATTCCGTCGCCTGGCCGATTAAAACGCCGGCAATCAATCCGGAAGTAATGGCGCCGAAAATGCCCCAGGTGATCACATTCAGCGCGGCCAGTATAGCGCACGCTGCAAGGATCAAGAGCGAGCTTCCGCCTGTTCCAACCAACAAGGCGCGCAGGAGATTTTTCTGATTGGCGCCTTCGCGGCAGCGCACCAGAAACACACCAAGAATCGAAAGCAAAATGCCGATTCCGGCCACAACCATCGGCGCAATAACAAACCGAATCCCGAGCCCCAAATCGGCCTGCTGCATGCCGACTGCCGCGCCCAGGGCGCAGGTGGCCAGGATGGAACCGCAATAGGATTCAAACAGATCAGCGCCCATGCCGGCCACATCACCGACATTATCGCCCACATTATCGGCGATGGTTGCCGGATTGCGCGGATCGTCTTCCGGAATGCCAGCTTCAACCTTGCCGACTAGATCGGCGCCGACATCGGCAGCCTTGGTATAGATTCCGCCGCCAACGCGCGCAAAGAGCGCCTGTGTGCTGGCGCCCATGCCGAAGGTGATCATTGTGGTTGTGATATGCACCAGTTTATCGGCCTGCGAGATACCCTTGGGCACAAAAGTCATGCCGAACAAGACCAGTCCGTCCTGCATGGCGGCGGCGGTATAAATAAACTTGTCAAGCACCAGATACCAAATACTGACAAACAAAAGCCCAAGCCCGACCACAACAAGCCCCATGACCGCCCCGGAACGGAATGCTATTTGCAAACCGCGGTTCAGACTCTGTTGCGCGCCCTGGGCTGTGCGCGAACTGGCGGCTGTAGCGGTGCGCATTCCCAAAAACCCGCTGATGCCGGAAAACAAGCCGCCGGACAAAAAGGCCACCGGCAGGAACGGATCTTGAATGCCCATCAACGAAAGCACGGCAAAAATAACGATTAACGCCAGAAAAACCAACGCCACCACTTTGTATTGGCGCATCAGGTAGGCCATCGCGCCTTCCTGTACAAACCCGGCGATTTCGACCATGCGCGGATTGCCCGGATCAGCCTTCATCATGCTGCGATAGAAGCCGGCCGCAAAAACCAAAGCTATCACTGCGCTGATCGGCGCAACCCACCAGATGGCCGGCAAGGTCGAACAACCCGGTTCTGCCGCCAAAGCTGAAATTGTCGCGCCAAACAACACCGTTACCGCCGCCGCAATTTTCGATCCGCTCATTTGTTCCTGAATCCCTCCTGTTGGTTAACCCGTTTCCTAAAAAAGCACTAACCGGCAATTTAGAACTTATCGCGCGCCATTGTCAATCCGAAAAAGCATCTGTAAAGTGTAGCGACTGATTGAATACCGCCAGAAATTCC
>CAZMFH010000178.1:0-3812 GCA_964565485.1 uncultured Verrucomicrobiota bacterium
AAACGGAAAAGAGTTTTGACAGGATAACAGGATGAACATGTAAATTTTGGAACTTGAATACAGACTCATCCTGTCAAAAATTATTTTCTTCGGATGGCTAAATGGATACTGCAAGGCTTGCAAAACATGAGTTTTGCAGTTGAGTTTGTTTAACACGGATTGGCTGGAGTCTATTTTTATGAGCCTTTTGATTGCCGACCAATGGCGGGAATTCCAGCTGATCGAGGCCGGCAACGGCATGAAACAGGAACGCTGGGGTAACGTTGTGCTGGCCCGTCCCGATCCGCAGATCATCTGGCCCTGGCGCGGCGCGCGGTCATGGAAACAAAGCGACGGCATTTATCATCGCAGCGCCCAGGGCGGCGGACATTGGGAATTCCGCAAAACCTTGCCGTCGGCATGGAACATCCGTTACCGGAATCTGGTTTTTAAAATCCACCCAACCGGTTTCAAACACGTCGGCTTGTTTCCCGAACAGGCGGTCAACTGGGACTGGCTGAACAAAAAAATCACCGCGCGGCTGAATGCCGGCGCAACCGGCAAACATAAGCCGGGTTCGCTCGCGTTGCTGAATCTCTTTGGCTACACCGGCGGCGCCACCATTGCTGCGGCGGCTGCCGGCGCGGCAGTTTGCCATGTTGACGCATCTTCCGGAATGGCAGCCTGGTGCCGAGACAACGCGGCTTTGAACAAACTCGCCGACAAGCCGATCCGTTACATTGTGGACGATTGTTCCGCTTTTGTCCGGCGAGAAATCCGGCGCGGCGTCCGCTATGACGCCATTGTGATGGATCCTCCCTCCTTCGGACGCGGGCGGCGCGGCGAAATCTGGAAGCTTGAAGATCATCTTTGGGATTTGTTGAACGAATGCCGCAAGCTGCTTTCCGACCAGCCCTTGCTGTTTCTCTTAAATTGTTATACCGCGCACCTGTCGCCGGTGATCGTCGCCAATATGCTGGCGGCCATTTTACCGGGGCAGCCGGGAGCGGTAACCCACGGCGAATTGGGACTGCCCATTCAAAGCGACGGAAAAATTCTGCCGTGCGGTATATTTTCCCGCTGGGAAGCCTGACCAACCGCCAGGCTCAGTTGGCGGCGCGATGCACCAGAAAATCGTAAGCTTCGTTGATCATGGCCATGGCGTAATCATTGCCGCCAACATCAGGATGAAATTGCTTGGTCATAATCCGACGCCGGGCTTTCAGACAATCCGGATCTATTTCCGCATCCAGATTGAAAAGCCGACGATAAGCCAATTCCTTGTCCCGCAAACTCAATTGCTCGATATGCCGAAAGAAATGCGGCGCCAACCCGCCTACTTTGCGTTCAAATCGCCGATTGTCTATTTCCTGACGCAAGTCGGCGCTGGTGGCATAGCGCGTAATAAAAAACAGAATGCTGCGTTTGTCGAAATAAGAAAATTGTCCCAAGGCCTCAAAGGCATGGGCAATGCGCGCATCGCGAAACCATAAAATGCAGCTCCCGCTCAGAACAGGATTGCACGTAACTTTAAAATGGTAATCATCAACAGAAATTTCCGAAAGAACCTCCGTATAATCCATGTTGATCAGCGGCATAGCGGTCTTTCGCTCCATCCTGCCATAGTGGGTCGTTTAAAATATGCCACAATATATAGTGGTTTTTTCTGAAAAGCAACCGAAAAAAGCCTGCGCCCCAAGCGGACGGGTTTTGGCGGAATCATGCGCAGGAAGGGCGATTATAGTTTGCACCCCTTGCGATAGAGAAAGAGCCGGATCAGTTCAACATCCGGGCGCGACCAACGCCTTTTTCGATTTGCCCGATAATGCGGGGCGCGGCAGCGGATTTTTGCAGGCAGGCCATGGCCCGCGCAGCCTCGTTGGCGCGGACAATGATCACAAGGCCGATACCCATATTGAAAACGCGATACATCTCATTGCGTTCAACAGCGCCGCGCTCCTGCAAAAAACGGAAAAGCGGAGGCACACGCCAAAGCGCGCGGTCGAAAACGGCATCCACTGTTTTTGGCAAAATGCGCGGGACGTTGTCATAAAATCCGCCACCGGTAATATGCGCCATGCCGCGCACTTGAACTCTGCCCATCAGGCTTTGCACAGGGCGCAGATAGGATTTGTGCACGGCCAGCAACAAATCAACAACTTTGCGGCCGGTACCCGGCAGTTTATCCTGCAAACCCAGCCTGGCTTGTTCAAATATAATGCGGCGCGCCAGCGAAAAGCCGTTGGTATGCAAGCCGCTCGACGGCAGACCGATCAACACATCGCCGGCACGAATAGTTTTGCCCGTGATCATATTGCGGCGGCTGACGCATCCGACAATTGTGCCGACCAGATCATATTCACCCTGCGGGTAGAGTCCGGGCATTTCAGCGGTCTCGCCGCCGATCAGCGCGCAACCGTTTTCACGGCAGGCGCGGCACAAGCCCCTGACCACCGCCTTGAAAATCCTGCTTTCAAAACTGGCGGCGCCGAAATAATCAAGGAAGAAAAGCGGAACTGCGCCATGCACGAGAATATCGTTGACGCAGTGATTGACAATATCCTGGCCAACCGTATCATGCCGCCCGGCCATGACGGCCACTTTGAGCTTGGTGCCGACGCCATCGGCGCTGGCGACAAGCGTCTGATCGCGACCCGGCGCGGCAAAAAATCCGCCAAACGCGCCCAATTCGTTCATAACTCCGCGCGTGGCCGTTGCGCGCACCATTTTCTTCACGGCGCGCAAGGCCGCCGCCTTATGATCAATATTAACTCCCGCCGCCGCATAAGCCGATGGCACACTGGTTTGTCGCATAAATTCTTTCCTCATAAATGCCGGTACGTTTCGCGCCGGACGGCGCGCTTTTTCCACGCCGCATATAAGCAAAACCGCGCCGCCAGAACAAGCGGAGATTTTTAATCAGACAGGGTTGCCACACCCGGCGTCGCCGGAGCGCCGGTGCCGGATGCGGATACGATCGCCGGCAAAGACATTCGGCAATCCGACAATGGCAAAATCCTCGTCGGCATTGATCAGGGCATATTGCATCATCCCCTGGCACCGGGCAAAGTGCAGGAAATAGCAATTATGCAGCATGCTCGTAAAACACATGCGCAAAAGCGTTTCATCCTTGAAGATAAGCGTGAAAGGATAATGAATGGCGTGCTCGAAGGAGGCAATGCGATTAAACCGTTCGTCCAGCAGATTAATCAAGCCGGCCTGCAGAAGTTTCCAGGTCAAAAACGTCTGGTCAATTTCAAGCGTGCCGTTGACCCATTCATCACGCGCTTCCTCAAAAGACTGCTGATAGATTGTTTCCAGCCGTTCGCGGTGAACGGCCGGCTTCATCACCAGCAAGCCGCTGTTGATGCGCGGCAGATGCGCCTCATCCCGGCCGGACATATAGAGCCCATAGTAGGAAGAAAAATCGGCGGGCGGCAAAAGCGCCGGCTTGTTGTCGGCGCGCCGCATGGCGGCGCGCTTTTCATAAGAGATAAAATTACCCTTGCGCACGGCGATCAGATAGGCATTGAGATCATCATCAAGATAATGATCAAACCGGACTGCGCCGACATAACCAGGCCGATTGGCCGCCACGACGCAGGGCGCGCGATGGTAGTTAATCATAATATCGCTGTCAAGATAGACAACATCCTCATAATCACCAGCGCGCGGATGCGAGAGGATAAAACATTTTTGCCAATGCGGCGGGCGGCGCGGCGCGTCTTCAAGACGCTTGATCGGCTGATCTATCACAACAATGTCATAGCCATGCCGCCGGGCATATGCCTCCCAATTGGGGCGGCAATGTGTTTGCCAAAGATTTTGATACT
>CAZMFH010000178.1:3822-5341 GCA_964565485.1 uncultured Verrucomicrobiota bacterium
TGCGCCGATGGCGAGGGTAAAAAGAGCCTTGGTGTTTTTCTTCATTACGATCCGATCAGTCTGAAGGCAGCGGGTGTTTGCGATGCAAAACGCGCAGTTTGTCGCCGGCAAAAACATTTTTGCCGCCAATAATGGCAAAATCGCGTTCTTCATTAATCTGCGCATAAGGCAGCATGTCCATGCTTGCGGCAAAATGCAAAAAATAGGCATTGGAAAGCATGGTTGTAAAACAGGCGCGCAGCAGGTAGGGATTATCCGCCGTGAATGTGAAGGGATAATGAAGCGCCCATTCGATGAAAGCGATGCGGTTAAAGCGCTCGTCAAGCAAATGATATAGTCCGGATTGAAAGAGCTTCCAAGCCAGGTAACTTTGCTCATAATGGCCCGGCAAGGCGCCGTTTTGCATGTCAGCAAAAGAATCGTGATAAACTTGTTCCAGAAAATCGGCATGCAACGCCGGTTTCATCACCAAAACCCCCGTATTGATGCGCGGCACATCCAGGCGTGTGGTGAATTCGCTGTAGGTATGATAACAATCCGGTCCCGAAAGAGTATATTTACCGGGCGCTATTCCGGCGCGCAATGCCTGGGTGCGCTCGGTAATATTGGAAAACATGGCTTTACGCATAAAAACATTGTGATAATGAAGGTCATCATCAAAATAACGGTCAAAAGCCACAACGCCCAGTTTATCCGAAGCATTGGCCGCGACAATGCAGGGCGCATGATGATAGTTCACAATAATATCGGCATCAAGAAACACAATATCTTCATATCGCGCGGCCTCGGGATGGCGCGGAATAAACAATTTTTGCCAATGAATGGGACGAACGGAAAGATCGTGTAAGCACCGGATCGGCTCGGTGATCAGCACGATATCATAGGCATGCCGGGCGGCGTACGCGCGCCAACTGGACTCGCAGTACTGCCGCCAGGTCTGCAAATATTTTTCGCCATGCAGGATTATAAAAATGGCTTTACGTTTCATCATAATTGCAATATTTATGAGAGTTTAGCATGCTGTCTCAAGCAAGACAAGCGTGAAACATCCATGACAGGATTTTTTCCAGGGCTGCGTCATGCTCGGAAAAGACGGCTCGGCCGGGACGCCCCGCCATTGCGGCCAAATGTGGCTTTGGTGGGGCGAGACCGGACGAGCCGCCGAGCGGAAGCGGACGGAAAGTTAAAATTAGCAATGTTCAATTAGCAATGCAAAAGTTAGGACGAAAAAGTGCGGAGCGATTCTGACGCTAAACGCTTTACGCTTAACGTGCGTGTGTAGCCGCGCCGGTAACGGCGTGGAAAAGATAAGAATTCACCACCGGAGGCACGGAGAAAGAGTTTGCTTGAATTTAATCCGATCGGCTTCGCGCTCGGCCTAAATTCAAGCAAAGGTATATTTGGAAGAAGAACGGAGCAGATGATGGTTGGAAAAATGCATACTCTTTGCTGGTAACTCAAGTCCTGAATCCGTGATGGAATTTTAATTAAATATCGTAAAACTTGATTATTGACTTAC
>CAZMFH010000179.1:0-5332 GCA_964565485.1 uncultured Verrucomicrobiota bacterium
AACCAATTACATCGTCCTGGCTGTTGGCGCGGCCATAGCTGTTTTGGCAACAGCCGGCATAGCCTATTATCTGACGCAAAAACGCCATAACGCGGAACGCGCCGCGCAGATGCTTATGCTTGCCCAGGCGCCCAAGCAATTTGAGGAATTATTGGCCCAGTATCCCCGTTCGCCGGTGGCGCCTCTGGCCACCCTGGCGCTGGCATCCAGTCAATATGCAGCCGGCTCATACGAGCAGGCGCAGAACAGCTACATGCAATTTCTGCGCCAGTATCCCCGCCACCTCATGGCGCCGGCGGCGGAAGTCGGCAAAATCATGTGCCAGGAAGCGCGTGGCGAGACAGAGGCGGCTTACAACGGATATGCGCTCTTTGTGATTACCCATGCAAATCATTTTTTGTTGCCGCAAGTCTTGATGGGACAGGCACGCTGCCTGCAGCTTATGGGACGCTTGTCGGAGGCCAAGGCAATTTATGAGGATTTTATCGTTGCGCATCCGAAAAGCGAATGGGTATCACAGGCGGAATTTGCGTTGCGCTTTCTGGAACGCGACTTGCGCGCAGCGCAACGGCAAACGGCCTCGTTGCCTGCCGGGGATGTTCCGCCCCATTCCGCGCCGACCGGCCAGCCTTGATTTGCGCCCGATCCGACGCAAAAGGTCCGGTCTGCCGCCAAACTTAAACTTCTGTCAAAACACGAGTAAGCATGCGGAACGCACAGGCAATTACGGTGGGGCTGATCAGTCTGGGCTGTGCCAAAAACCTTGTTGATACCGAGGTCATGGCCGAACGGCTTGCCCGGAATGGCTTTGTCCTTTCTGCCGACCCGCAAAAGGCAGATGTGGCTTTGATCAATACCTGCGCTTTTATCCGAGATGCGCAGGAGGAATCTGTTGACGCAATTCTGCAGGCCTGCGCGCAGAAGCAACACGGCCGATATCGTTTTGTTGTCGTGGCCGGCTGTCTGCCGCAACGTTACCGCAAACAAATCCAAAAATTGTTGCCGGAAGTTGACGCATTTCTGGGCATAGATGAGATTGGAACAATAGACCGTGTTTTGCGGCGAATGTTAAAAGGCGCACAACCAATTGCGCAGATTGCCCCGCAGGCGCGCTTGGTATGTAATCCGCCGGCGCATCGCCTGGTGCTGACCGGCGCGCCTTATGCCTATCTTAAAATAGCGGAAGGTTGCAACCATGGCTGCCGTTTCTGCGCCATTCCCATGATCAGAGGACGCTATCGGTCGCGTTCGATTGCCAATATTGTCCGGGAAGCGGAAGGCTTGCTGGAACAGAATATCCGCGAATTGAATCTTGTGGCGCAGGACAGCATGTCTTACGGCTGCGACCTTGGCGCGCGCGCCAATTTGCCCGCGCTTTTACACGCGCTCGGCCGGTTGCAAGGCCAATTCTGGGTGCGGATACTCTACGGCTATCCGGCCGGTGTTTCTGAAGCGCTTTTGCAGGCCATGGGTTCCGTGCGCCAGGTTTGCCAATACCTGGATGTGCCTCTGCAACACAGCGCCCCGTCTGTTCTGCAAGCCATGGGCCGCTCGGGTATGGATGCAAAAAAAATGATTCGCAGGATACGCGCAATTTTGCCGAACGCCATCCTGCGCACAACTTTCCTCATTGGATTTCCCGGGGAAACCAAGGACGCTTTTCAAAATTTGCTGGCATTTATAGAAGAAATGCGCTTTGATCATGTGGCCGCCTTTGTGTATTCGCGGGAAGAAGGCACGGCGGCAGCGCGGCTGCGGCAGACGGTTGCAGCGGGAGAAGCCCAGGAACGGCGGCGGATTTTGCTCGAACAGCAACGCAGGATAGTTGCCGAAAAAGCCCGGGCGCGTATCGGGCAAACGGATGAGGTTCTGATTGACAAGCCCGCCGCGCAATCCGGGCAATGGCTTGCGCGTTCCCGTGGCCAGGCGCCGGAAGCGGATGGAATTATAAAAATTACGGCAAGCCGGCAACGCCTGGCAACCGGAATGTTTGCGCGCGTCTGTTATACAGACATTGCCGGTTACGATATGCGCGCGGAATCGGTCAGACCTTTAAAATGACATGGTTCGGATAAAAAACAGGACATGAATCTTTCAAATCAGTTGACTATGAGCCGTTTCGGCATGGCATTCGTCATGTCGGCCTTTCTGACGCTACCGATTCCTTTCGGCAAGACGGCAGGGCTTTTTGTCTTTCTGCTGGCCGCGCTGACCGATTACTGGGATGGCCGCCTGGCGCGCGGCCGGTCGGAGGTAACTGCGTTTGGTCAGTTAATGGATCCGCTGGTGGATAAAATTCTGATCGGCGCGGCGTTTATCAGTTTTGTGGCCATGCATCAGATTGTGCCGGCGTGGATCGTCATTATTATTATCGCGCGCGAATTTATTGTAACCGGCTTCCGCCTGCTGGCAGCCAACCGCGGCCAGATGATTCCGGCCGGACGTTGGGGCAAGCATAAAACAGTCTGGCAGATTGCGGTGATTATCACAATTTTGTTCGGCGTATCACTGCGCGACGAACTGCTGCCGCTTTTCATGTCGGCCCGTGATTTGCAGGCTTTTCTGGAACTTTATCACCATTGGTTCAAAATAATAACTTTCTGGCTTTCAGCCATGGTGGCTATTTTTACCGTTGTTTCCGGCAGTCTCTATTTCCGGGAATGGCGTCATTTGATCAAAGAAACCTAAAACGGCTTGCAGCTATGATTACGCCCGATTGGAATATCAAAATGCGTTCCGCAGCATGCGGCAAATGTCAGCAGCCGTTTGCGGATCGGCAGGAATATGTCTCGCGCCTGACTTTTGGCGCGGATGGTTATGAGCGGCTGGACTGTTGCGCAGCCTGCTGGAACGAAGCGGACCGCAGAACAGACGCCGTCAGCATTTGGCGTGGAGTATTCGAACTGCCGCCACCGCCTCCGCCGGAACCGCTCAAAAAAGAAACGGCCGAATCGTTGTTGCGCGATTTGCTTCAAAAACAGGATGACACCAAGGTCAACGTTGTTTTTATTTTGGCGGTTATGCTGGAACGCCGGCGCATCATCATTGAACGGGATATGCGCCGCCGTGAAGATGGAGCCCGGTTGCGCGTTTATGAACATCGCAAGACAGGCGATACATTTGTGATTGTAGATCCGATGCTGAATATTAATGAGCTTGAACATGTCCAAAGGGAGGTTATGGATATGTTGACGACAGCGCAACCATCAGGAAGGACTGCTTGTGCTTGATTACAAAATCACCGGCGGCTTGATCTACGATGGCACCGGCGCGGGGCCGACGCGCGCCGACATAGGCATAGCGGCGGATCGGATTACAGAGGTTGGCGATCTGCGCAAAGCCGAGGCAGTCGCCGTTATTCGCGCGGAAAATTGTTATGTTTGCCCCGGTTTTATTGACGTGCATGCGCATTCCGATGCCTACCTGCTGATTGAACCATCCGCGCCAAGCAAGATTTACCAGGGCATTACCACGGAAGTGATCGGCAACTGCGGCATCAGCGCGGCGCCAATTCAAACGCCGGAATATCTGCCGGCGGATTGGCGCGCCCAGTCTTACCCCGGAAAATGGCGCAGCATGGCTGAATATGCGCAATTACTGCGGGAAACCGGTCCGGCGCCGAACGTCGTCCTGCTGGTCGGCCACGGCAAATTGCGCGCCTGGGTGATGGGGCATGAAGCGCGCGCGGCGCGCGCAGATGAATGCGCGGCCATGGCCAGACTGCTCGAACAGTGCATGGAAGAAGGCGCGCGCGGGTTCAGCACCGGCCTCATCTATGCGCCGGGCATGTTTGCCGGAGCGGAGGAAATAGAAGAATTGGCGCGCGCGGCGGCGCGGTTTGGCGGCATTTACACCACCCACATGCGCAATGAAGGCGCACATGTCCTGCAATCCATCGAGGAAGCCCTCTCTGTGGCGCGCGCCACTCGAATTCGCCTGCAGATTTCCCATCTTAAAACCGCCGGCGCCAATACCTGGCCGCTGGTGGATGAAGTCCTGCGCCGTTTGCACGACGCGCGCGCGGAAGGGCTTGAAGTGCTTGCCGACCGTTACCCCTACATTGCTTCCGGAACGGATTTGGATATTATCCTGCCTATGTGGGCGCGCGCCGGCGGAGCCGGGCAAATCATGGAACGTCTGCGCGATTCCGCCTGCCGCGCGCGTATCCGCCGTGAAATCGAGGAAACACGCGCGCCGGATTATTGGCGGACAATTGTGCTCGGCTCGACAAGCGCCGCAGAATTGCGCGGCAAACCGCTGCTTGAAGCGGCGCACCTCATGAATGTTGACCCGATTGAAGCCGCTTTGCGCCTGATTGAGCAGGATCAAACAGCGACATCGGCATTTTTCTTCGGCATGAACGAGGCGAATATGTGGAAAATTCTGGCCGATCCGAACGTTGTGATCGGTTCCGATTCATCCGCGCGCGCGCCGACAGGACCGCTCAGCCATGAATTTCCCCATCCGCGCGCTTACGGCAGTTTCCCGCGTTTCCTGCGCGCCGCGCTTGAGGGACGCACCGTGGAACTGCCGCAAGCCATTCGGAAAATGACTTCACAAGCCGCCGAGCATTTCCGTCTCAAGGATCGCGGCCTTGTTGCTGCCGGCGCATTCGCCGACCTGCTTGTATTCGACCCGCATGCCGTTGCCGATCAGGCCTCTTTTGCCAATCCGCATCAACTGGCAAGCGGCATGCGGCTGGTTATGATTAATGGCATTCCAACGCTCAATGCGCAAGGCCTGACCGGACAGAGAGCCGGAAGAATTCTTTAAAAATAGCAGGCAGGGCTGTGTCATGTTCGAAAAAGACGGCTCGGCCGGGACGCTTCGCCCCATCATTATGGCCAAATGTGGCTTTGGTGGGGCGAGACCTCCGGGCGAGCCGCCGAGCATGACGCAGCCCTGAAATAGCAGGGGGGGTTGCAAGATTTTCGTTGATCTTCTCCGACACAAACGCTAAAGTAACGCTCGTTTTTCGGCAATAGCGTTTGTTGCGCAACATTATTTTATCTGGCGAGATAGCTCAGTTGGTAGAGCAGCGGACTGAAAATCCGCGTGTCGACGGTTCGATTCCGCCTCTCGCCACCTCTTCTTTTTTTCCTTAATCCATGATGGACTAATCTTAGCCCGACCCCGTGTTTGGCACAATACTCCACTTGGTTCATGCCGGATGATTGCCATTCACAAACAAGCTCATGGTGTTGCTCGCTGTCCGCAACACACGCCCTTGTCTATCGGTATGTTTTTTTGTTTTCATGCCGCCGGTTTATCACACGCCGACGGTCTTACATAGGGGTGTTTGTTCGGACGTTTACGCTTATAAGGCTGATTT
>CAZMFH010000180.1:0-5311 GCA_964565485.1 uncultured Verrucomicrobiota bacterium
CGGACTCACGGTCAAAGCTAATCCGGACATGCCCCGGCTCAATACGCACCGGACGGACGTTGCGCGCGCCGCGAATATCACGCGCCGTTACAGTGATATTGGTAGACCCGGCGATGACGCCGGCGCGCATGTCAATCACCACCTTGATCTGCTTTAAATCCAATTGCCGGATATCATCCTGGGAACCCTTGAAAACCACCGACAAAGACTGATCGGATTGATGCAAAACAGCCCAACCGGCGCTGACCCGGAATTCAATCGGCACATCGGGCGCCACAAGCTCAAAATTGATTGTCGCCCTGATTGCCAGCCAGGAAACAACCGCCAGCACAAATGACAGTCATTTCAAGCCCAGCCGATTTAAAAACCATTTTTTCATATCAGCTTTTCCGCAATCACACGCAAAAAACTCAATCCCGCCGCCGGCTCCTGCGCAAAGCCTTCCAAAGCCCGCCGGCTTTGCGATCACGCGGCCAAAGCTCGGTCAAAAACCGGCGCAACTTTTCTTCATCCAGATTGCGCATCAAATTGCCCTTATAGGCAACGGATATCACCCCGGTTTCCTCGGAAACAACCAAAATAACAGCATCGGTTTCATCGCTCAACCCCAAAGCGGCGCGATGCCTTGTGCCAAGCGCCTTGTTGCATTCATATTGCTGGGTTAACGGAAAAGTACAGCGCCCGGCAACAATCCGATCGCCCGCGATAATCACGCCGCCATCGTGCATTGGCGCATGCGGCTCAAAAATGCCGGCCAACAGTTCCGCCGTTACCGCGCAATCCAGTTGCACTCCCGACTCCTGTACCGGCCTTGTGCCTATAGATTGTTCAATGGCAATCAACGCGCCGATCCGCCGCCGCGCGAGCAGGATCACCGCTTCAATGATTTCTTCGACCAGAGTGCGATTGCTCAAGATATTGCCGAAAAAGTGTCTTTGGCCGAGTTCGGTCAAGGCACGGCGGATTTCCGGCTGAAAGATAATCAAAACCGCCACCGCCAAATACACGGAAATACGGCTCAAAAGCCAGTTCAACGCATCAAGACGGAAAAGCCGCGTCGCCCCCACCAATCCCACCAGCACCAAAACCAGCCCAACCAGCATCGGCGCGCCGCGCGTCCCGCGCAAAAAAAAGAAAACATAATAAAAAATAACCGCCAGACAGAAAATTTCCACCCAGCCGTAAACATTCGGCAGATCAATCGGCGACATGTTGCTGTTCCTCCATCAAAGCATGCACCACTCGCGCGCAATCCACCGTTTCCGCCACAGCATGTACGCGCAGAATCCGCGCGCCCTGACACAAACAAAACGCCATTGCGCCCAAACCGCCCGCCAAACGCTCATCCACCCCCCGCCCGGTCAAATCCCCCAAAAACCGCTTACGGGAAAGTCCGACAACCAAAGGACGCCCCAGAGCACAGAAAGCCGCCAAACGCCCGAGCAAAGCCACATTATGCGCCACTGTTTTGCCGAAACCTATGCCTATGCCGGGATCCAAGGCCAGCGCCTCACGCTGAATGCCCTGCGCCACGGCATATTCGGCACGATCGCGCAAAAAATCGCTTACCTCGCGCACAACATCCTCGTAATGCGGCGCCAATTGCATGGCGCGCGAATCGCCCTGGCGATGCATTAAAATCACGCCGGCAGTGAAGTTGCGCGCAACTTCGGCCATGCGCGCGTCTCCGGCCAGCGCGGCAACATCGTTGATGATATGCGCGCCGGCCGCCAGCGCCTGCTCGGCCACCTTGCTTTTGGACGTATCCACCGACAAAACAACATCCGCCCGGCGATGAATCTCCTCCACCACGGGGATAACACGCTGCAGTTCCTCCGCCAACTCCACCGGCTCCGCGCCCGGACGCGTTGATTCGCCGCCCACATCAATGATATCAACCCCGGCGGCAACCATCTCCAAAGCATGCTCGACAGCGCGATTCTTGTCGCGATAGCATCCGCCATCCGAAAATGAATCCGGCGTAACATTCAAAATCCCCATGATCAGCGGGCGCGCAGGCGCGCCGAAAACATGATTGCGGCATCGCCAGACCGGCGCCAACATGGAATCAGACTTGTTCACTTTCCGTTTCTCCGACAGCCGCCGTATCAGGTTTCGAAATATTGGCGTCCCCTGTCTTTTGCTTGTCCTCAGATTCCCGCTCCTGCTCGGAAAGAATACGTCCATGCCGGACGACATCCTCAATATCGCGCCCGTCCAAAGTTTCGCGCTCGAGCAAAAGCGTGGCAATCAGATCAAGTTTGTCGCGGTTGTCTTGCAGGATCTGCAATGCGTGCTGAAAAGCTTCGTTCAAAAACTTGCTTACTTCAACATCAATACGCCGCGCAGTTTCATCGCTGACATCCTGGTTGCGCGCAACTTCGCGCCCCAAAAACAACACTTCCTCCTGCGCGCCAAAAGTCTGCGGCCCCATGACCTCGCTCATCCCCCAATGGCAGACCATCAAACGCGCCAAACGCGTCGCCTGTTTGAGATCATTGCCCGCGCCGGTGGTGATATCGCCGAAAACAAGTGTTTCCGCCGCGCGCCCGCCCATTAAGCCGGCCAATGTGCCGCGAAGCTTCAGCATGCTTTCCGTATAAAGATCCTTTTCCGGCAATTGCATGGTCGCTCCGAGATAGGAAGTGCCGCGCGGAATAATGGTCAACTTGTGCAACGGCTCGCTTTTTTCCACTTTCAACAGCACAATGGCATGGCCCGATTCGTGATAAGCCGTCAGGCGCTTGGTTTCATCGTCAAGCACACGACTGCGCCGTTCGCGTCCCCAGCGCACTTTATCGCGCGCCTCCTCAAGATCCTTGATTTCCACCGCCTTTTTGCCTTCACGCGAAGCGAGCAAAGCGGCTTCATTGATCAAGTTGGCCAGATCGGCGCCGGAAAATCCCGACGTCCCGCGCGCGATTCTTTTCAAATCAACGCCCTCAGCCAAAGTGATTTTTTTGGCATGAATGCCGAGAATGGCCTCGCGTCCGTTGAGAATCGGAAGATCAATCACAATCTGACGATCGAAACGCCCGGGCCGCAACAAGGCCGGATCCAGCACATCAGGCCGATTCGTGGCGGCAATAATAATCACACCATCCTGCGTCTCAAAGCCATCCATTTCCACAAGCAACGCATTCAACGTCTGCTCGCGTTCATCGTGCCCGCCGCCGATGCCGCTGAAACGATTGCGCCCGACGGCGTCAATTTCGTCAATAAAAACTATACAAGGCGCATTTTTTTTGCCCTGCTCAAACATATCCCGCACCCGCGACGCGCCGACTCCGACAAACATTTCAACAAAATCCGAACCGCTGATGCTGAAGAAAGGCACATCGGCTTCGCCGGCAATCGCTTTGGCCAGCAGTGTTTTGCCGGTCCCCGGCGGACCCATCAACAAAACGCCTTTCGGCATGCGCCCGCCCAGCGTCTGAAATTTTTTCGGGTCTTTCAAAAAATCCACAATTTCATGGACTTCTTCCTTGGCTTCTTCAATGCCGGCCACTTCCGCAAAAGTGATTTTGTTGCGATCGCGCGCAAGCAAGCGCGCGCGGCTTTTTCCGAAACTCATGGCGCCATGTCCGACGGAACGCATCTGACGCACAAAAAGAAAATAAAGCAGGCCCAACACCAAAAGGAAAGGCAAAGCGCCCTGCAGCAATTGCCACAAATCCAGTTTGGGGCGATTAAAAGAAAATGGCACGCCGTTTTTCATCAACCAGGCCGGCAAGCCATCCGTTACAACGATATCCACCCTGAATCTGCGCGGTTTGCCGGATTTCGAATCAATTTCGGTCATCTCGCCGCGTATATATTGCGCGCCGGATAATTCGGTTACAATCTCGCATTTGCGGATTTTATTGTTTTCAACCAACCCGACAAAATTCGGATTATATTGAATCTCCTCAACCTGTTCACGTCCGTTTTTAAAGAAATTAAAGAGAAACAAGACGATCAGCGGCAAGAAAATCCAAATCGCCATCTGCCGTAAAACACTTCGGGAACGATCATCTTCGGGCGGTTTGCGCAAGGGCGGAACTTGTTTTTGCGGTTGATTGTTGTCCATAATTCAAATATCCAATAGCATTCTTGATCAAATCGGGTGGCAGCATAACACGAAGATCGGGAATTGGCAATAAAAGGTTATGACCTCATGCTCGGAAAAAACGGCTTGGCCGGGACGCCTCGCCCCACCATTACGGCCAAAATTGCGCAGACAAGGGCTACTCAGGCGCAGGTCATTCAAAATCGAATTTGTAATCCAAAGCAAACCGATCCCGCAACGACACCATCATCTTTTGCAGAGAATCCGGCAAAGGACATCCATGTGCCTTGCGATACTGCCAGGCCAGCCATTCCTTTTCGCCGGCCGTATAAATTTTCGCGGCGCCCGGCGCTTTGCGCGAATTGCGCACTTCCCGACAGATCTTTCCGGCAATGCGTTTGAAAACATCAATGCCCATGAATTTTGCCGGATCAATGGCAATAAAAAAATGACCAAGCGGATAAGACTGCTGTCTGCCGTTCCGGTCAAACCCGTTAAGCTCTTTGAGACAACCGCCGTCTTGAAGCGCCGCCGAAAGCATTTCAACCACCATGGCATACCCATATCCCTTATATCCGCCAGTGTCTTCGCCGATCCCCCCCAAAGGCGCCAAAGCGGCCTTCCCTTTCGTAAGGTCCTCAAGCACCTGCGCAGTATCGGTTCTTGTGCTGCCGTCGGAGCCAATCACCCAACCGGGCGGCAGTTCCTTGCCGGCACGATCATAAACCTCGATTTTGCCGCGCTGTGTTACGGAGGTTGCGCAATCGAGCACAAACGGAAACTCCTCGTCCGTAGGAATGCCGAATGCCAGTGGATTTGTGCCCAACATATTCTCCACGCCAAAAGTCGGCGCAATGGAAGGACGCGCATTTGTGCCTGTTATGCCAATCATGCCGACATCAGTTGCCATGGTTATATAGTAGCCGGCAATCCCGTAATGAGTGGAATTGCGCACCGCCACGCAACCCACGCCATATTCACGCGCTTTTTCGATGGCCAGCGTCATGGCCTTTTTGGCAACCACATGGCCAAGCCCGTTATTGCCGTCAAGCACGGCAACCGCCTTTTCGTTTTTCAGCACATCAATTTTGGTTACCGGATTCATAATCCCGGCATCAATGCGATCAAGATAGATTGATTTAAGCCGGCCAATGCCGTGCGAATCAATGCCGCGTTTGTCGGATTCAATCAGCACGTCGCAAACAATTTGCGCATCCGTTTCCGGCACCCCGACTTTGACAAGCAAATCCCGCATAAACCGTT